>JANOTC010000023.1:0-11036 GCA_031416175.1 Gammaproteobacteria bacterium | reverse complement strand
TTTTTATTTATGTTTTTTTAGTGTAAGTATTTATAGCGGGTGGTAGACCTCAGGTTGTCTGAAACTGCACGACGTCCGATTTGTAAATTGTCGCTTTAGGAATCGTAGCAATTTCCTTGCGTTACAATCTTCTGATGTTGTTTTCAGCGATTCAACGTTCGAAAAATCCAGTTTTTCGCGCGCCCAAGTGTCGGCAAGATTTTTACAGACAAAGCTGGACGATGTTCGAATGATTGACTTACAGGCGCCATCCTCCCTCATCTTCGAAAAAAGCGACCTAAATGATCTAGATTTCAGCCGCTCAGTTCTAACAATTTTCCGCCTAAGCGAGAGCAAAATTGACGACGCAGCCTTTACGGGCACAATTGCCGACAACGTCGAGCTAGTAAATAGCGAATTATTTTTTAGCATGTCAGATTCCAAAGTTCAGAATCTTCTACTGTCCGGCAGTCATGTTAGAGCCATGGTGCTCAATAGTGCCATCCTACCTAAAGTAACGATAAGGGACTGCAAAAATATCGACGACATGGGGTTTTATCAAGCGTCCATTGGCGAGCTATTGGTAGAGCATTGTACGCTAAAGAAATTCGACCTCATTGAGGCCACGGTAAAATCGGCCACCATTCGCAATAGTTCACTCAGCGATTGCGATAACTCGGACGTCAAAGTGGGCGAATTGGTTTTGGACAATGTAACATTGGGCGCAAAAATTGACTTCACTAATGCCCGCGTCGATCATCTCAAAGTAAAAAATCTGCAAAAACGTCCTGGCCTTCGCCTCATCACCACAGGTTCGAACTTAAAACTAGACTAGTGCCCGCGTTAAACTGGATGCCGGTGTGATTCGTCTGCATAGTCATGCATTACTTGCGGTTCAATTTCTTGCCGACTACCCATTTGTAGGGACCGGCTTGCACGGGGCCTGCAAACGCGGTGACATAGTAGGTGGCGGCTTGTTGTGGGAAATTCGCTAGTTGTTTCGGGCCGAGCGTGAAATACCCGTTAGCCTGTAATTGCTCGCTCGGGTTGTCGATGGGTTCATAGCTGGGTGCATTTACTGTTAGTACCCATGGCCCGGCGATTTCATGTCCGGTGACAACGAAGTTAATGGGGACTATCGCGGTCGGCTTAGCGTGCTTCGGTGAAGTCAGACGAACGCGTGAGCTTGGGTTGCCGATGATTAAGTTTCTCGGCACAGTTACACGGTAACTGCCGCGCATTTCTGGGCCATTGCGTGTATTTACAATTTTGAAGTCGATGCCGTCTTGCTTAGGCAGTGCGGGGGAGTGGGTGCGGCGGTGGTAGTCGGGCAATCCGCGTCGGTCGGGAGTGGTATCGAAGACGATGGGTGCAATAGATGCCTCGGTGGACGATGAATGCGTAACATTTATGATTGCACCATTGGAGACGAAGTCCCTCAAGAGCGTGGTCACATGAAAACGCGCGCTGGTGTACGGAAGCTCTAACGCTAAGCGCAAATCAAACTCGAAAGCGTTCACCGTCATGCCATCAGCGGGGGCAGCGCGATTCGAATTAGCCGTTGGTACTGGGGCTTTGTCACGTTGAAACGCGGGTCCGACTCTGACTAAAAAAGAATCAAGGTCGACCGCCACCACTAACATGCTTTGTTCTTGGTTAATGACCAAATCATCGCGCAAACTGCGTGCGAAGTATCCAACGACAGGAATGTCGGCGTGCGCGGAAGTGATAACGTGTTGCGGTGCGTCAATTAACAGGCCGCGAAAATTGTGGCTGCTAATCCAGGCGAGTACGTCGGGTTTGGTTTTTTTGAAGTTGCCCCAAAAATCAGTATCGGCGAGTTTCAGCGGGCCTTGTATGTTAGGTTGCACGTCGCGAGAAGGGGTGACTTGTTCCGCAAAGCATGGAGAATTAGTTGCTAGCGCAATGGCTGCAATGGCTGCAATGGCCGCCCACGTAAATAGTTTTTGCGACGCAACCATGGCAAGCATCCTAAGGGGCACTTGGAATTGTTAAGGATTGAGTCGCTGAGACAATGCCGCCACTAAACGCGGTTACGTAATAGCTGGATGCGGCTTGAGGAAAGTCGTTCAGTAGCTCGCCGCTGAGGGTGAAGTAGCCTTGGGCGCGTGCTTGAGGGTCGCTACGGTCAATGGCTTCGTAACTGGGCGCGTTTATCGAGATGACCCAAGGCCCCGCGACGTCATGGCCGGTGACGATGATGCTAATCGGAATGACTGTGCGTAGATTAGCGTGATTTGGCACGTTAAGCGGTACACGTGACTTTAATTCGCCGACGATGAACTCAACGGGTACCGGAATTCGATAACTGCCCAGCAACAGCGGTCCGCTAGCTGTTAGTGAAGCATTGATGTGAATGGCGTCTTGCGTAGGTAACGCGGGAGAGTCGGCGTGTTGATGAAAGTTTGCTTGTTGGTTCGATGCTGTGGTGGGAAGTAGGCTGGCAAGCGAATGTGTCGAAATTTGTGGGGTCGCGGCACGAATGTTGATTCTTACACTATTGGACACGAATTCTCGTAACAGCACGGTAACACGATATCTCGCACTTTGCAGCGGAAGATCCAAGGTCGTGCGCAAGTCAATTTCAAACGCATTAACAGTTAGTCCTTCGCCGGCGTCATATCTTGGTTTCGCCGCTGGAGCAGGCGTTTTGTCCCGGACCAATGCAGCGCCTATGCGCACTTGAAAAGAATCAAGATCAACGGCAACGACTAACATGCTTTTGACCTGGTCAATGACCAAGTCGTCACGTAAGCTGCGCGCGAAATATCCAACGACCGGAATCGTTTCTTGGGAGTCAGCCACGATGTGTTGCGGCGCGTCGATCAGCACGCCGCGAAAATCATGGCTACTGATCCATGCCAAAACATCCGCTTTGGTTTTTTTGAAGTTACCCCAAAAGTCGGCGTCGTCGAGATTGAGCGGGCCTTGTGTCATCGTTTTTCCTTAGGATTTTTTCTCATGAAGCGTGGTTAACCCTTCCGATTTCAAAAACGGTTTGCACAAATCACAAAAGGTGCCCGTACAAGTGGAGCCGCTGCCATTTTCACCGTACATTATGCACGTGCATTCTGGTTTCCCTGCGAAATTACCTTCATACGGCGTCGCCTTCTTTCCGGCACCCTTGGCGAAATTGTCCTCTGACATACCAAACGCGCAATGCGGTCCTTGGTGGCCATTGGCGGTGTATTTTCGAGTGTGTTTTTTACTATCCATGCCGGGCGCTACAGTCGAAACGACTTGATTGAACGTATGGCCCAATTCGTGAGCGGACACATCATTCACCACATTGGCCGTTTGTTTTATGACGACCAATTGTAGCCATTTACTCTTGCCGTCAGATTCGCCGAGAAAGGGGCCTTGGGCACTCATGACGGTGGCATTGATGAGTACATGTTTACCTGCGGCTGAATCAACGACTAACTTCGCTGCGGCCGGCAGTCGAATCGTTAACCAACCCAGAAGTGCGCCTGTGCGAATGAGAATGTCGGAGTTTCCAATCGTTCCCTTACCTGTTCCGCCTTTTTCTGACCAACTAGCGGACTTGCGTGCATCGGTGCCATCTTTTAGAAATAGCGGAAACAATCCATCGCCAACAAAGATGTCGACACCATTTGCGGTCGAGCCGTCAGACCATACGACCGTACTCGTCGCGCTTGCTTCTACATTTAAAAAATCACGCTCGCACGCCGCACTATTAGCATCATACTGGGTATGGCAAGCGGCAATGTGCACGCCTAAGGGTGTTTTGTCGTCGACGAATTGCTTGTGAAAAAAATCTTTATTGTAGTCGCCTAAGTTCAGAAGTTTTTTGCCGGGCTCGTCTAACCATTCACCTGGAAACCACGAGATGCTACTACCGCTTGGGCCTTTGTCTGTTTCAAAAACGTGATCTTTATATTTTTCATATTCGACGAATATTTCGCCCAGCGCGTTGGTCATGCGCGTGAATGAGGGTGCGGTTGCACTTTGCGGTAAGCTGAGTTGAAAAAAGACTTTACGCCAATTTTCGAAATTCACCTTGGCGTCTTCGCATTTTGCTGTGCTGCCTATTTTGACTTCACACTTCTCGGAACCGGCTAGCCCGAGATCCACTGTGAACGTTACGTTCGACGCGCCGCCCGCGAATTTTACGCTGCCTGTGTAGAGTTTTCCGCCGTCGAGTTCTTGCGCGCCGGGAATGTCTAACTTCGGCTTTGGATCATTGCGCCCCGTGGAACGATCAAATAAAACTTCAATGAACACCGTGTCGCCATCGCGAGCAGGGCGCAGACTAGGGTCGGTTTTCGCGCCCACCGTAAACTCGATAACGTGACCCAGCGCATCACGCCCCGCGTCGGCGCTTTTTAGATTAATGTATTGCTTTACGGGTGTGACCTTATGCTGGGGTGAAATGAAAGCGACGGCGAATTGTTTTACGGCGGCGGGCTTTATTTCGCAACCGCAATCTTTCGCCACACTGTCGTAAAAGCTGCAGGCAAAGGTATCTACGTAGCGCGGTTTTGGCGGTGTCATTTGTTTCTTACACGGGCACACATCCCCTTCTTTACATGGGAATGACGGCGGACGCTTGGCGTCAAACAAATAAAACATAACGCGCCGATTGGCCTCATTGGCTTCTTCCGTTTGAATGACGGGATTAAATTCGCCGCAGCCAATGTGCTTGGGGTCAAGAAAGTCGTCGGCGGTGAGTTTGATATCGTGTTTGCCACTCATATAGGCCATGAACAATTTCTTTCGCGTGTTTGGCCCCGCAACGCCGTCGACGACCAGGCCATTATCTTTCTGGAAATTCTTTATCGCGGCCTCTGTTTTTGGGCCGGATTTTCCGTCGACAAGCCCTGGGTGGTAAGGCCCGCCTAGATCAGCCAAGACTTCTTGTACGGACTTAATGCCCCAATTTTCGGCGGTATAGAGCTGTTCCCAGGTGTTGACGTCGTTGGTGATAAACGCATAGACACTGTTGGCACGACGCTCGCTGAGCGCTTTGTTATACGTCTCGCTGCCGACTTTATCTGTGTGGCCGAACACCAGCACTTTTGCAGCGGGGTGTTTTTTGAGCGCCGCTTGCAACGCGGCTAAGTGGTCGACGACGGACGGTCGGACAAACGATTTATCAAATTCAAAGGTGACGCCAGGAATCGACGCGCATTCGAGAAATTGTTGCGGTGGTGCCGGTTGTTTAGTGACATGGAAAACGTATTTCTTGTTAGTTTCAATGTTGGCTTTTTTGTAGCGAATAGGAATTAACAATTCGCCACTTGGCTCGTCATCTGCGGATATGAGGAAGTTCTTGTCAGCGTCGCGCAGGCGTGCACCCAGTGCGTCACGCAAGTATTCGTTAACGATTGCCTTGTCGGCACTGCCCCAATTGAATTTCGCAATGTCTTCCCAGGTAATGTCGTTGCCTGCGTCACGTTCGCGTTGGGCAATGCGCTCCAGCGTGTCACCGTCGGACGATTTATATTTTTTGGCGTTTTTGCGGAGATCAAATACCACACAGGTTCCTTGTTGCGTAGTTTGGTGCGTACGTTTAAATTACGCGGCGGCGCACATTTCGAGTGCATCCGCGTGTTTAATATCAATGATTTCGCCGACACCACCGGGAATATCAGGCACGCGGGCAATGCCGAGTGTGTCGGTTTGCGCTTTGTAGGTATGGCCGTCGGGTGCTTTGATAGTTAACACGGCGTTGGCGATGCCGGCGCCTGTTTTTTCGTCGCGAAGTTGTACTTCGATCCAATGGTCTGGCTTGGGAGTCTGGGCAGGCTTCTTGGACGGTTCTTCGACCGGACTCTGCTGTTCGATTTTTTGCCTGAGTCCTCCACCTGCTCGAAGGGGTGCGCTGTTAGGTAAAAATTTCGCATCGCGTAGAGTGTAGAATTCGACGCCAAAGTGGCCTTCGACGAGGAGGATTTCGCCCATTTGCACTAAGCGCGTGGCTTGTTGCATCAGCCATTGGACGTCCATTCGAGACACATCTGCACTCGTAAGTTGCGATACCCTGCGCCGCAATTCATGCAGACACGTGTCTCGCTCGCCCGCGATCAATGCGCGCAAGGCGAACTCATCCACTTGTCCGCGCCAATGCATGTATTCGCTGCTGTCGACCGGAGGAATGATCCCTGTGGCCATCTATCAGTCCCTTAATATCGTACAGTGATTCGATTCATTCGAGCCGTTCCCGCTCTCGTCTTTAAGGATAGCGCTGCGCGTAGTTTGACGCAAACACCTTATGCGGGCGTCGAGCTCCTAATTTAAGCTCGATCACTGTCTCGAATCTTCTTTATTACTTTACTGGTAGAGCAGCCATCGACGAAGTGTAGAATCTTAACTTTTCCACCATTTCGCGTGACGCATCCATAACCAGCGACATCTTCGGCGCGGTAGTCACCGCCTTTTACTAAAATGTCAGGCTTAATTCGGCAAATTAAACGCTCGGGCGTGTCTTCTGAAAACGGCACGACCCAATCGGTGCTGGCCAGTCCAGCTAACACGGCCATGCGTGGCTCAACACCATTGATGGGGCGATTTTTGCCTTTTAGTCTACGCACCGATTCGTCATCGTTTACGGCGACAATCAGGCGATCACCTAGGTGACGCGCGACTTCTAAATAGGACACATGTCCCGCGTGTAAAATATCAAAACAACCGTTAGTCATTACGATGCGTTCACCGCGCGCGCGCGCATCGGCCACCGCTGCCACTAACGCATTTTCATCCATGACGCCGAGGTCGTGTTCTTGATCTAGCTTCAGGGCGGAGCGCAATTCTGTTTCGCTCACGGTTGCCGTGCCTAGTTTACCTACCACAATGCCAGCAGCGACGTTGGCCAGGGCGGTCGCCTCTTCCATCGGCATTTGACAAGCGAGTGCGGCGCCCATCACGGAAATGACGGTGTCGCCTGCGCCGGTGACGTCGTACACTTCGCGCGCGTGAGTGGGCAAGTGCAGCGCCGCGCCGTCGCGATGAATGAGCGACATGCCTTTTTCACTGCGAGTGACGAGTAAGGCTTCTAAGCCGAGTCGTTCGACGAGAGCGATACCTTTGTGCACAATAGTCGCATCGTCTTTGCACTCGCCGACGACTGTTTCGAATTCAGCCATATTCGGTGTTATGACGCTTGCGCCTCGGTAGGCGGCGAAGTCTTTGCTTTTCGGATCGACCAAAACGGGAATTCCCGCTTTGCGTGCCAGTTCAATTAATAGGGCCGATTCACGTAACGCGCCCTTGCCATAATCGGACAAGATGACGGCGTTGATGCCGCTGAGCGAACGACGAAATCGTTCTAAGACTTGGTGTGCGTGTTTGGCTTCGAATTCGTCCTCGAAATCAAGCCGGATGAGTTGTTGTTGGCGGCTAATGACGCGCAATTTGGTAATGGTCGGTCGATTTTCCGCGACTTCAAATTCGCAAAGAACGCCCGCATTGGTGAGCATGCGATTGAGGATGATGGCGGGTTCGTCTTGGCCGACGAGCCCGACCAGTGTGACTTTTCCGCCTAGCGAGGCCACATTCAATGCCACGTTGGCAGCGCCGCCGGGTCGTTCTTCGTGCTGGCTAACTTTTACGATGGGCACGGGTGCTTCTGGAGAAATACGGGATGTGCTTCCGTGCCAGTATCTATCTAACATTAAATCGCCAACCACCAGCACTCGGGCGCGGGAAAAATCCGGTAACGTCATATTCATCGTGCTAGTCTCCCAATGCTTGTGCGGACTCCAGCCGTTCGGCGGCTTCCATCCATGAGTTTTCAATGACGGCCAATTTTTTGTTAATGTCTTGCTGACGGGCCAGGGTCGTCTTTAAGTCTTCCTTGGCCTTGTCGGTATAAAGTGTGGGGTCAGCCAAGCGCAGCTCGACTTGTTTTTTCTCGTCGGTGAGTGCGGCGAGATTTTTCTCTAATTTCGATATTTCGTTGCGCAACGGCTGCAACTGGCGGCGGCGTTCGGCGTCTTCTTTTCGCTGTTCTTTACGTGAGGCGGCGGTGTGTTCGCCACTGCCGTTCGACACCAGAGCGACGTCATTTCGACTGCGTCGTTCGTTCGACCACAAGCGGTAGTCGTCGAGGTCGCCATCGAATTCCTTCACTTGGCTATCGGCGACTAACATCAGGGTGTCCGCTACGGAGCGCAGCAAATAACGGTCATGCGATACCAGCACCACGCAGCCGCTAAAGTCTTGCAGGGCGACGGTGAGAGCGTCGCGCATTTCCAGATCTAAATGATTCGTCGGTTCGTCTAGTAGCAACAAGTTGGGCTTTTGGTAAACGAGCAAGGCTAACACCAAGCGCGCCTTTTCTCCGCCCGAAAAACGACCCACTTTGGCGCTGGCCATTTCCCCGGAAAAGGCAAAGCCGCCGAGGAAGTCGCGCAGTTCTTGTTCTAAGGTAACTTTGTCGATGACGCGCAAATGGCCGAGCGGGGTATCGTCGCTGTTAAGCTGTTCTAACTGATGCTGAGCAAAATAGCCGATACGTAAATCGGGTGAGCGCACCACTTCGCCGCTCAGTGTGGGCAATGCACCGGCTAAGAGTTTGATAAAGGTGGATTTTCCTGCGCCGTTCGGGCCGAGCAAGCCAATGCGTTGACCTGGATGCAGACTCAGCTTGAGCGGGCCTAACAAGGCGCTGTCGGTATAGCCAACGCGGACGTCGCGCATGTTTAACAGCGGGTTAGGCAACTTGGCCGGTTCGCGCAAGGCAAAGTGGAACGGTGAATCAATATGCGCGGCGGCGATGAGTTCGATTCGCTCAAGCGCTTTGATGCGACTTTGCGCCTGCTTGGCTTTGGTAGCTTGCGCGCGAAAGCGATCAATAAAGCTGCGAATATGCGCGACTTCGCGTTGTTGTTTTTCGTAGGCCGATTGTTGCGTCGCCAATTGCTGCGCGCGCGCCCGTTCGAATGCGCTGTAATTGCCGGTGTAAAGCGTCATGCTTTCGCGCTCAAGGTGCGCGATGTGATCAGTGACGTCGTCGAGAAATTCACGATCATGGGAAATCAACAACAAGGTGCCTTTGTAGGCGCGCAGCCAATCTTGCAGCCAAACGACAGCGTCTAAATCTAAGTGATTGGTTGGCTCGTCGAGTAGTAATACGTCAGATCGGCAGATCAGCGCTTGCGCGAGATTCAAGCGCATTCGCCAACCACCCGAAAACGCTCGGGCAGGCTGGTTTTCTTGCCCCGGCTCAAAGCCGAGGCCGCGCAATAATTTGCCGGCACGGGCGCGCGCGGTGTATCCGTCTATCGCATCTAATTGCAGATGGACGGCGGCTTCGCGGGCGCCATCGCCACTGCTTTGGGCTTGAGCTAGTTCACGGTAAAGTTGGGTGAATTCTTTGTCGCCTTCCAGTGCATAGTCAATGGCTGGCGTGTCGACCGCTGGGGTTTCCTGGGCGACATGGGCGACGACTAGTTTGGGCGGAAGGCTAATTTCGCCGCCATCGGCGTGTAACTGGCCGAGAATGAGCGCAAAAAGGCTCGATTTGCCCGTGCCATTACGGCCCGTAATGCCGACTTTATTGCCAGCGTGGATAATGAGGGACGCGTCTTGGATCAGGGTCCGATTGCCGCGTCGCAGTGTAATTCGATTGAGTTGTAGCATAGGGCGGCATTGTAACAAACGGCGGGCGGCGCCGCTTACTGGTTATTTTCTCAAGTCGGTGTTGTATTTTGTCGATAAGTGATGAGCTTGTTGCTGTCGGTTTTTTAGGACGCGTGGGAATATGGGTGTTTTCAGCAAAGCGGCAAGGTAAAAGTGAAGATTAGTATTGAGTCGGCCTGGTGGTACATGCGGATCATATTTGCCTTATTAATGCTAATAGTCAGCGAAGTCGGAATTGGCGCGGATGCCCCGTTGCGGGAGCAGGAAGTTGAGGCGTTTCGATTTGGAATAGCGCCGCAGCAATCAATGCGAGAACTTGCCAAGCGTTGGAGTCCGATTATCCGCTATATCGGCGAACGTTCAGGGGTGCCACTGCAATTTCAGTCGGCCGCCAGCCTTGCCGATTTTCAAAATGAAGTAAAGGGTGGCCGCTACGATATTACGTTCGTTAACGCTTACCACTATGCGGCTATCAAGAAGGCAACAGGCTACCGAGTATTTCTTCAAGAAAAAGACGCGAAATTTGTTGGAATGATGGTCGTTCGAAAAGACAGCCCTTACCAGAGCATCAAAGACCTCGATGGCAAGCAAGTCGCCTATCCTGGTCCAACTTTTGTTACTACGATGTTAGCGCATACCTATCTAACGGCTAACAAAGTGAAAGTCACACCGAATTATGTAGTGTCTATGGATTCTGTTTATCGAACCGTTGCTAAGGGACTCTTCGACGCCGGCCAAGGAGAAATGCGGACATTTGAAATCATGGAACCGGCAGTTCGCGATCAATTACGGATACTGTGGACCGCTGACCCACTGCCGCCTTTTGCCTTCGTAGTACATCCACGGGTACCCTTGGCTACCATCCGAAAGATTCAAGATGTTATGGTGAAAATGACAGAGGATCCCGTCGGCGTGGAGCTATTAAAAGCAGTCAATATGAAAGGATTCGTCGAAGCGCAAGTCGCGGAGTATGAGTCAATGGGCAATCTGAAGCTTGTGGCGCCTGACTTGCCGCCTTAATATGATCAGCTAATAGAACAAATGCCCACGTCAAATAAGCGCGCGGTCTAATTTACGCGACCGTCTTGAATGTTCCTTTTGTATAACACGTAGCGGGACATTGTCGCCCAGCGCCGCCATATATTGATTCAATTTTTTCTAGGCGCTAGACGACTCTGTGGTGGTTGTGACCGTGCAGTGAAGGGTCTGCTGTTCGCGCCCAGCGAATAAGTTGTAGGATAGGGACTATTGCAAAACGGGTTGGTCGTCCCCACTTAACGTATTCGCGGTGACCAAAATGATGACGGCAAGGAAAACAAACGTGGGGCACTCGTGGATATAGTGGGCAATTTCGCCTTAGTGGTCGGATGTGCGGCGCTGTTGTGGTTTTGGTGGGACACCCTGCGTTCGCGCGAACGGGCTATGTCCTTGGC
>JANOTC010000022.1:0-6194 GCA_031416175.1 Gammaproteobacteria bacterium | reverse complement strand
CTAAACAAATCCATCATGTCATCCTAATATGTGCCAAAATTTAATATTTTATCAACGCGACAAAATAAAACCCAGTCGGTCCTGGTGCCCAATTGTCCACTTCAAACGCTAAAACGTTGTCGCCGACAACAAAATAGGACGAGTCAGTAACATTAATCTCGTTTAAAATTGTAAACGGGGTTGCACGCTCTCCGGCCTTATCGACTATTTTGTGGCCATTTAAGTAGGCAATTGTACCGTTATCACTGTCCCAGGCGCCACGCATCGTTGCTGCTGAAGCCTCAGTCAGTTGAAAATGATATTCGTATTTGTAAATTCCGGGCACGCCGTCTTCATTGCCGTTGGCGGGTCCTATCCAGGCGCCACGCACGGGCGCAAGCCACTCCGCGTGATTTGCAATAACCGATGGCACCCTGAAAGCGAGTTCTCCCGGCGCCTTTAATGTGAACTCAGCCTCGGCAACCCCTACACCATTTTTGCCGGTAACGGTTCGTACGGCGCGCGTAAATACCAAATACACATCTTGCGTCGTCGTCTGATCAGCAACAAGAGTCGCTGGTATCGAACCTGCGGTATATTCTGATCGGGTCGCCGCGATCGTTACATTGCCCGCCGTGACGCCCGTGAACGTATAGGTTCCGTCTGCGCCAGTTTGCATGGGCTTTCCTGCCACCGTCACTGTTACACCGGACAAAGGCGTGGGACTACCCCAGGCAAGGCTGTCGGCGTCGAAAACCGTACCGCTCAAGGTACCCGTGGTTGACGTGAGAACGCCACCGCCACCGCCCCCGTTATCGCCCGTAGAGCCGGTTTCACCTGTTGAATTTGTACCTCCTGGCGGTACTGATGACGGCGGCGGCGAGCCGCTCCCACCACCACCCCCTCCAGCACACGAAACAAGGAACAGCGTAGTTGTTAAAACCTTTAAGATCGAACCAAAGTATTTCATGAACACTCCTCGAATCGCTCACAGCGGTGAATTTCGTCGCTCATTCACCACCGCAAGCAAGTCGGCTGCAAAGATTAGATTGTCTATGCACAAACCAATCCATCGCATGCACGGGAGATCACACGCATGCGGACCGAAAAGCGTCGAATTAGCCTATTTTTCTAGCGATTCGCAACGCGGCATCTTGCAGCAACGGTATCCACGCATCTTGCCGACGCTCAATGGGAGCAGATATGGATAAACCCGCCTGCGCGGCGCCCGACGCCTCACGAATAAGCACACCGATGCATCCGACACCTAATTCGGCTTCCTCGTTGTCATAGGCGTAGCCAAATTGTTGACACTGTTGTATCGCGGCACGAAGCTGGTCATAACTAACGAGGGTATTCTTCGTATACTTTGGCAAGCCCGTACGCTGAGCGTAATGACGCCAGTCTTCCGTCGCTTGCTCGCCTAACATTAATTTACCTACTGCCGTAACATGTAACGGGGCGCGACTCCCAATCACTTGCTCGATCCGCATCATGCGAGAAGGCACCACGCGTTCGACATAGACCATTTCATCGCCTTCACGCACCGTCAGGTTCACGGTTTCACCCACTTGGTCGCACAACCATTCCATGACGGAGCGGGCCTCTTGAAGTAACTCGCGCTGTCCGCGTGCTTTGCCACCCAGTCGCGCCAGGGCACTTCCTACCTGATAATTTCCGCGTTCATTTTTTTCTACTAAATCATGGACTTGCAACGCCGCCAAAATTCGATAGGCGGTAGACGGGTGCAACTGCGATTCCGCCGCCAACACTTTCAAACTGACTGCCTGATCCTGTTGGCCAAGTATCTGCAGCAAGTTGACCGCGCGATCGAGGACTTGAATGCTCGACTGTGGTGTATCCATGTTTAGGTCCGTCAGTTCAATTTTTCACATTGTGAAATCGTTTCATATTGTGCAATATCATACATTCATTTAGAGTAGTCGCCAATCAAATCCCGATTCCGACGCCTATTTCACCATCAGCAACAAGGATTCATTAGTGAGCACATCGACCAACACGGGCGCCGCCCCCGCCTTTTGCGACGGTATCGACTTTTTCGGCGACGCCTGGCCTGGGATGGATCGCCATGCGGCACAAGCCATCATCGCGGTTAATCAAAGCGCTATTCAGGACAGCAGTAACCCCGATGCGATTTTTCAAACCCTATTAGGCGCCGACGCGCTTCGCTACCTGACCCTGCAAATGACCAGCGCGAAGGCATCCGGCCACCCCGGCGGTTTCGCCAGTAGCGCAGAAGCCTACGCGTCCTTGGTTATGCTCGGGCACACGCAAATCGCGACCGAAGTCGGCCACCACGCGCCTGGCTTCTACAGCGCCATGTTCATCGACTCGTCGCTGGAAGCCATGGGCATTAACACCGTGCGCCAGTTGCGCGAGCGGTTCCGCGAAAAGCATGGCTTGCTCGGACACTTGTCTGGCGCCATTCCCGGCATTCTTGCGCCCGCTGGCCCGCTGGGCCAAGGCCAACACTTTGCGATGGCCGGCGCTTTATTGCACCCTAGCACTTTGTTCCCATTCACCGTGGGCGACGGCGGCATGGGCGAACCTTACGTCCTCTCCGCCATGATGCATTTCAATATCGCCTACCCACAATCCACCAATTTCCTACCAGTACTGGTCTGGAATGGCTATAGCCAGGAACATCACGCCATGGTTTCAACCATGAGCAATGAAGAAATGTCAAATTATTGGCGCGGTCACGGCTTCAAAGAAGTCGTTTTGGTCAACGCCAAAGACTTTGACGACACCCAACAATCCGGTGAATATGTCGACAGCACGCGTTTTTCGCTCAAGCAACGCTTGGCATTTACCCAAGCCGTCTTGCAAGGTGTCGAGCGCGCCGCCCGTTCGGCTTTGTCCGGCACCCTAACATGTTTCATCGTCAAACAATTAAAGGGTGCTGGCGTACACACGGTAGGCGCCAAGTCACATAACTTGTACCCTGCTGACACCTTGGACAAGCCACATATCCGCGACGCTTTGCAACGCCGCGCGCTGCCCCCGCACGCTTGGCAATTAGTGCGCGACAACTTCAGCCGCGCAGGCGGTGGACCGGCTTCACGCACATCCGTAACGGAACACGTGTTAGCAATTCCCGCGCTGAAAAACCTCGCGCTGGTAGATTTCCCGATTGGCGACAAGCAAGTGCCGTCAACAGCAATGGGATTAGTCGTGGCAAGCGTGGCGCAACAAGACGCGCGCTTCATCGTGACGAATGCGGACGGCAATGAAGCGTCCGGCATGAAGAACATCAACGACGCGTTGCAAGTGCGTCATCCGACGGTTGATCCTTTGTACAACCAACAACCGACGGGCCGCGTGTATGAGCCGCTTAACGAAGACGCCTGCGCCGGTTTAGCCAGTGCGTTAACTCTGTTTGGATCACGCGCACTGTGGTTGTCCTACGAAAGTTTCGCCATTAATGGCTTGCCTATCGTGCAGACTGTGGCGCAAGCCATGGCCGAATTGCGCCGCAAAACGCCGTCAATGGTGTGTATGTTCACCGCTGGTGCCTTAGAACAAGGCCGCAATGGCTGGACGCATCAGCGCCCCGAGATTGAGAACTACTACGCTGCCCTCATGCGCAACGGTAACGTGTATCCGCTGTTTCCCTACGATGCCAATAGCATTCAAACGTGCTACGAATGGGCACAAACCAGCGTTAACAAGAGCATCGCCATCTTCGCTTCCAAGAGCCCGTTGACGATTTACACCAGCATGGCAGACAGCCGGATTGCGCTCGAAAACGGCGCGATTACTTTGTATGAATCCGAGCCGAGCCAGCAGCCAACCGTCGTACTCGCTGTCACCGGCGACATGGTGTTCTTGCCAGTATTTGAAGCAAAACTAAAGTTAGAAGCGGCGAACTATCGCGTACGTGTTGTCGCGGTGGTCAATCCGCGTCAACTCTATCGCGCCAGCGACGTGGCATGGGATACCGTGTCGGAACCAGACAACCGGTTTATGTCGGATAAAGACTTTAATTCGATGTTCGACGGCGACGCGATGATCGCCATTACAGGCGGCCCAAGCGCCTGTTTAGAACCCGTGTTACTACGCGGTCGCGCGCCACGACGCGACGTTGTATGCTGGAAACGCGGTGAAACAACCGCCACACCAGGCGAGTTGATGGCGTTTAATGGCATTACTGCCGAAACCATCACTAGCAAGGTTCAAGCGCTCATCGGCAAATAAGCTGGCGGCGGCTTCCTTCAATTTGTTGTATGCCGTTGTTGGCGCATTTTCTTGCGGAACAACGGCTTACACTTTTCAGCCTCATTTCTTGGAGTCAATGCAAATGGCCCAAACCAAAATAATTGTCTTGGACGATGATCCCACAGGTTCGCAAACCGTACACAGCTGTTTACTCCTAACCCAATGGGACGTTGACACGTTACGCACTGCGCTATTGGACGACTCGCCGCTGTTTTTCGTGCTCACCAATACGCGTGGCATGTCAGCGCACGAGGCCGCCGAAATAACGAGGAAAGTCTGCGTCAATTTACGCGCCACACTGGCGTCGCTCAAAACCAGCGGCACCGAGATACAGCCAATACTCGTTAGCCGCTCTGATTCCACATTGCGTGGCCATTATCCTGTAGAAACAGACGTGATCGCCGAAGAACTCGGGCCATTTGATGCCCACTTCATTACGCCCGCCTTTTTCGAGGGTGGCCGCACAACGCGTAACGGCATACATTATCTAAGAGTCGGCGACCGCGACGTGCCTGTTCATGAAACCGAGTTTGCCCGTGACTCCGTGTTCGGCTATAAAAATAGCTTTCTGCCCGCCTACGTAGAAGAAAAAACACAAGGCCGCATACCCGCTAATCAAGTGCATCACTTCAACTTGACTGATGTTCGCGGCGACTTAAGCGCGCGCCTCATGTCACTTAAGGACAATGCATGTTGCGTCGTCGATGCTGAAACACAAAGTGATCTGAATAATTTTGCCCACTACGTGAAAGCGGCCGCACAAAATGGCAAACGCTTTTTATTCCGCAGCGCGGCAAGTTTGCTCACGTCCTTAGCGATGCTACCGCCCCAACCCATCGCGGCTATGCAAATGAGCGCGTACGTAAGGCAACAACGCGCGGGTGCCGTTATCGTCGGCTCGCACGTCGCCAAAACAACGCAACAATTGAACGCCTTACTCGCGCAAACTGGGACAGTAGGTGTCGAAGTCAACGTCGATCTCATCGCCCAGGCGCGGGAGCAAACACTGCAACAGGTGATGCAAAAGGTGGAGGCCGCCTTCAGCAACAATTCCACAGCGGTGGTTTTCACGAGCCGTAGCGAACGCCAATTCCCGGATCAAGCCAGCCGACTCGCCTTTGGCCAAAGGGTGTCGGCCTTTCTGATGGACGTCATTCGCGCCTTGCCCAAAGACATCGGCTTTCTCATTAGCAAGGGCGGCATCACCTCCAACGACACGCTCAGCACAGGATTGGCGCTACGTACGGCGCGCATTCTCGGGCAACTCTTGCCTGGCGTATCGGTGGTGGCATGTCCGAAAAATCACCCGCGTTTTCCCGACTTGCCGGTCGTGATATTTCCTGGCAATGTAGGCGACGAATCGGCCTTGGCTACGGCGGTGGCGCGCCTTTCCGGTCCGCGCATTTAGACACAAACAGCGAAGCCAAGCGCGCATAACCTAACACGGAGCGACACTCATGGTTTCCACGGAATCCACCCTCGCCGACCCATCCCATGGAACGCTCTCGCGCTCGGCACTGGCCGCCAAAATGCGTGCGCTGTTGCCGCCGGAGAGTGTTATTGCCGACGAAGAAGGGCTGCGCCCATACGAATGCGATGGCCTCTCGGCCTATCGGCAACTCCCGTTGGTGACCGTTCTGCCAAGCACAGTCGAACAAGTACAACACGTGTTACGTATTTGTTTTGAATTTAAAGTGCCCGTGGTGGCACGCGGGGCAGGCACGGGCTTGTCCGGCGGCGCCTTCCCGCACGCGCAAGGCCTTTTGCTTAATTTAGCGAAACTCAACCGAATTATCTCCATAGACAAACTAAATCGCACCGCGACCGTGCAACCTGGTGTGCGTAATTTAGCCATTTCCCAAGCCGCCTCACATTTAGGCTTGTATTATGCGCCGGACCCTTCGTCGCAAATTGCCTGCACCATTGGTGGCAATGTCGCTGAAAATTCCGGCGGCGTGCATTGTTTAAAATACGGC
>JANOTC010000021.1:0-5031 GCA_031416175.1 Gammaproteobacteria bacterium | reverse complement strand
CGGATGTCTTTGACTTAAATCTAAGCAATGGTGCGAGCAGCGTTGTTTTTCCGATCACTGTAAATATTGGTGTAGGTTCAAGTTCTTCTTTAGCCGCGTCAGGTGCCTTTATCAAGGACGACATCAGTCGCAGTTCATTCTCTAGCGGTGACCTAAAGACCGCGTTGAGATTCCCTAGCAATGCCGCTATCACGTTTCCAACTACTAATATTACTTTGTCACCAAATGTCGGCAGCATAGTAGTCAACGCGGACGGCAATTTCACCTACACCGCGCCGACCTCTGGAACGACTGAGGGGCGTATTACTTTTAAAGTCACCCCAACGTATGACTCAAATTTCTGCGCTCCGGGAACAAATTGCACCCCTAACCGAGTTAGTTTTTCGGAAATGACGGCGACGCTGAATTTTGTGGCGACTGGTTTAAATGCAAATCAAGCCACAGTAAACGCCTCACGCACACTAGTGACATCAATTTCGTTATCGCAATATGTGACTGGTTTACCTTCCTCAGTCACTAACGCCACGTATACGATTCTATCCAACCCAAGCAATGGCAATTTGGGTCCTGTTGCTGTTGGCACCGGTGCCGTTACGTTCACACCGACCTCGGCAAGCACCGTGTCGCAGGACAGTTTTACCTACAAAGTGAGTTACGTTGATTCTGCCGGGACGACAATTCAAAGTGGAAATGCGACGGTCATCCTAAGCTTTGTTGGGGCTGGCGTTCCAGTTCCAAGTTCGTATGTTGCGAGTGCCGTATCACGCACGGTTATGACATCGCTACCATTGACATTGGCGTCGGTTACATCTGGGCTTCCGCAAGGAGCCACATTTGAGATTGCATATACCAATCAAATTTGGACATCTTCGACCGTGTTTTCTCCATCTGTTACGGGTGGTTTTGGTACGCTGACAGTAACTAGCTCGACAGGCGCTTTGAGTTATGCGCCCGGTGTTGCGGCGGGGTCAGCACCGTCCGATTCGTTCAATTATCGGGTTAGATATACCGACCCGACAACGGGTGCGTCAGTTACCACAGCGTCTAGTGCGATCACACTAACATTTACTACTTCGACTCTAATACCTGGAGTACCTTCTGCGCACGGTCATGAGGCGACGGGGTACATGGGACAAGATATTCTGATCCCCCTACTTGGAACGTCCGGAATCAATAGTAGCGTCAACTTGACGACCGGTTTCATCATTTCAAAATTACCGAATTCGGGTGAATTATATACCGAACTCAATGGAACAACGAAGATTGTGCTTCCTTTAACTGGGTCGGGCTACCTCTTAGCTTCGGACAAGGTCTACTATCGTTCCAAGGGTACGGCAACGAGCGACAAATTTCTCTTCAAAGTGAGGGAAGGCTCGTTGGAAAGCACGGCTGGTGAAATGTTAATAACGCTTAGTCCTAACGGCGGCGCAGGCGCAGGCACTCTCGACGAAGGCGGTGGTGGTTCCCTGAACCCCTTAGCGTTGTTAGCGCTATTCGCGCTCTTCGCCCGACGTCGACTGCACTAAACTCGCACTTTGCTCCATCAAAAAAAGGAACAGCCCCGGCATGCCGGGGTTGTTCCTTTTACGTACATAAGAAAATGAATACTCCCGAAAAAGTACCCTCATGTTCGGTGTTCTCATCGTTGGGCTTCGAGCGACTCATGGCCAATCAAATCCGCTTTTTCTCTAAGTTTGAATTGTTATCTTTCCATTTACTTTGACCAGAATATGCCAAATAATACCCCGTACGGGACTTTTGTAGGGTGTGGCTATGGAGAATGACCGAGACTATCGCGTGGTTCGAACGGTTGAAGAGCTGGGTGCTGCAATTCGTGAAAGACGAAAGCAGTCCGGTTTTAAGAACCTTGATCGTTATGCAAGTTCGGTTTCTGTTGGGAAGCGTTTTCTGTCAGAGGTAGAACGCGGCAAAGCGACCGCTGAAGTTGGAAAAATAATGGCGGTTCTGCGCGGGTTAGGTCTGGAATTGGCCGTCGTGGAGCACCATGCCCCGACAATGCGGAATTTGTCTCCACGGCCCAAGCTTGATTTTCCTTATGACTGGTCAAATTCAAGCATGGGTGACGACCAGTTTATCTATAAGGTGTTAGAAAAAGGCCGCTTTATGGATATTTTGCGGTTGGCTCGACACGTTGGACTGGAGAAATTGGACTCAGCCGCGCTGGCGTTCGCAGGTTCCCCCAATTTACCTCGGTTACGCCAAATACTTGATCGCATACGCGCAGGTCAGGCGAGGGTTGGGCAGTGACGACACTGAACCTGAACATGCTACGGCCTGAGGCTCTCGCACTTTATCAATTGTTAGCTGAGGCCGTGGAGTTGGCTGGTTTGACTCTGTTAGGGGGCACCGCTCTGGCTCTGCAATTGGGCCACCGTAACAGCCTAGATTTCGATTTCGCAACGTTTGAAGAGCGGCTTCCTACACGAAAGATTGATGCGTTCGTGTCGCGCCTGAAAGCGGCTGGGTGCGACGCGCGCTTGGTTACAGATTCCTCGCACATCAGTCAATTTAAGATCAACACAGGGGAGGATTTGCTCCAATACGCGCGTGATTATGTGATGAATGGGGTAAAAGTGACATTTTTTTCACATGGAAAGAATCAACGACAAAGGGATTACTATTCTCAAACAGAAAAGATTAATTTACCTCAGCAGAGTTTTAATCTGCTTGGGTTACAAGGCTTGAAAACAAGCAAGACTTTGGTACTTGCTGACAGAGTTCGTTCTCGCGATCTTTTCGATCTCATGGTTCTCATGAATGACCACGGTTACAGCATCGATGAGGCGCTGGATGTTGTCGTTACTTTGGGACATAACGATGATCCTGAGTATTATAAGGCAGTGATGGTGGGTACGATTCCGTTAGATCGGGGTGATGAGGGGCTTGAATCTGTCGATGTCACTATGACCTTAGCGCAAATTTACTCGTTTTTCGAAAACCGAATTGCCGAATACGAAATAAAATTGGCTGCGGATTATTTCTCCCCCAAGTAATACTTAATTGGTTTGTGGCCTATAGCCCATAAAATCCTTCTCCTTGGAAATTCCCGCCTCCCCAGGTATGATACCGGACTCCACGTTTTACGATAAATCCATGTCACGCAAAGTTTTCATTAAGACCCACGGCTGCCAGATGAACGAGTACGATTCGGCCAAAATGGCGGATGTGCTGAGTTCGTCTCACGGCATGACCCAAGTGGCGACGGCGGAAGAAGCCGACGTTATTCTGCTTAACACCTGCTCCATTCGCGAAAAGGCGCAGGAAAAAGTGTTTTCCCAGCTTGGGCGGTGGCGCGAGTTGAAATTGGCAAAGCCGAGTTTGATTATCGGTGTGGGCGGCTGTGTGGCTAGCCAAGAAGGCGAGGCGATTCGTGGTCGTGCGCCTTACGTCGATATGGTGTTTGGGCCGCAGACCTTGCATCGTTTGCCGCAAATGCTCGATATCGTCCGCAACCAACACATTCCTGTGGTTGACGTTTCCTTTCCCGAAATCGAAAAGTTTGACCGGATGCCAGAACCCAAGGCAGACGGGCCAACGGCGCATGTTTCGGTGATGGAAGGGTGTAGCAAGTATTGTACGTATTGCGTCGTCCCTTACACGCGCGGCACGGAAATAAGCCGACCGTTTGACGATGTCCTTGCCGAGGTTGCCCAATTGGCGGCGCTGGGGGTGCGGGAAGTTAACCTGCTGGGTCAGAATGTGAACGCCTATCGGGGTGCGATGCACGATGGGTCCATCGCTGATTTAGCGACGCTTCTGGAGTACGTTGCAGCGGTTGAAGGCATTGGTCGCGTGCGCTTTGTTACCTCGCATCCGGTAGAAATGAGCGACCGGATTATTGAGGCGTTTGCCAATATTCCAACGCTAGTGGGTCATTTGCACTTACCTGTGCAGAGCGGTTCGGATCGCATCTTAGGCGCGATGAAGCGCGGCCACACGGTGCTGGAATACAAGTCTAAAATTCGTAAAGTACGCTTGGCGCGTCCAGGCATTGCCATTTCTTCCGATTTCATTGTGGGGTTTCCAGGCGAAACCGACGCCGATTTTGAGGCGACTATGAAATTAATTGAGGAAATCGGTTTCGATTTGTCTTACAGTTTTATTTTCAGTCCACGCCCGGGTACACCGGCGGCGAGTTATCCGGACGACACCACTGAAGAAGTCAAAAAACGGCGTTTGGCTATTTTGCAAGGTCGCATTATTCAGCAGACGCTTGAAATTAGTCGCGGCATGGTGGGTAAGACCGAGCGTGTATTGGTTGAGCGATTGTCACGCAAAGACATTCGCCAATTGGCGGGGCGCACCGAGAATAATCGGGTGGTGAACTTCCCGTGCGATGATGATTTGATTGGCCAATTTGTCTGGGTGGAAATCACCGAAGCCTTGCCGAATTCCTTGCGCGGTGAATTCCGTGGCATGGCTGAGGAAATGCGCCCAGTAGGCGCACTCGTTGCTGGATTTGATGTTCGTCACATAGGTACCACGTGGGCGCCCTAGATCTTCGCTTAGAGCCGGCTGATAATCAGCGGCTTGCCAATCTTTGTGGTCAGTTCGACGAACACTTGCGACAAATTGAGAAACGTCTCGGTGTTCAGTTGGATCATCGTGGTAATGTATTCCATATTGTTGGCGCGCATGCGGCGGTGGAGTCGGCGGCGTCGGTGTTACAGGTTTTGTATGCGACAGCGCAACGTGAATCGTTGTCGCCTGGGAAAGTGCATGTTTATTTACAAGAATCAGGCGTAGCCGCCATGGTGCAAGCGCAACAAGTCGGTGGAAACGCGAATGCGGCCGAGGCGGAGGCGGAGGTGAAGTTGCGGCGTAAGCCAATTCAAACGCGCGGCCCCAATCAAACGCTATACGTTAAGCGCATTCAAGAATTTGATATCAGTTTTGGCGTGGGTCCAGCAGGAACGGGTAAAACCTATTTGGCAGTGGCTGCGGCGGTGCAAGCGCTAGAACAAGATCGTGTACGGCGCCTCATTTTGGCGCGCCCAGCGGTGGAGGCGG
>JANOTC010000020.1:0-12835 GCA_031416175.1 Gammaproteobacteria bacterium | reverse complement strand
ACTTCTCGATTGGCCGATACGACTTCGAGTGAGGCAGGATCGCCAAATTTACGAACAACCGCTTCACCAACGTGCAATGCCTCGATGCCAAGCATCGTACCGTCGGAATCTCTATAAGTTTTGCCAGCGCGTACGATGAGGTAACGTATGGCCCCGTCGTCGGCTAAGCCCCTCACGTAAATCCGATCACCTAGCCCACCAATTAAGTGGCCGTCCTGACTGGAAACGATATACGCAGCGCCATCTAGTTCACCTGGTTTGACCACCATCGGTCGGGTGAAAAACTGGCTGATCGACTCCACCGGCACGGTCGGAATGGCCTCAAGCAACGGCTGCCGACGTATTTCTGGCGACAATTTCACCGTACGTAGATTATCAGAACCGCTGGCAACTACGCCGCCGCCACCGCGACGCAATTCCAATTGAGGCTTGCCATCTTTATAAGTGAGCACCACCTCGTCACCCGGGTAAATCAGGTGCGGGTTTTGAATTTGTGGATTGACATACCAGATGTCTGGCCAGCGCCACGGATCGCGCAAAAAGCGCGACGCGATATCCCACAAGGTGTCACCTTGTTTAACCGCATAATTGACAGGATGCTGATCCTTCAGGACGATTTCGTCTTGCGCGAATACTGCCGTTGTTGCAGCAAGACCCAGGACCAAAATACACAGTTTCTTCCACATCATCAGATGAGTCCTTCCTTACTCCGTGGGCCGTCATGTCTCGTTTCTAGCGCGTCGCCACATTCGCGTCACCCGCTACTTAGACCCCTATGATAGACTATTGGCATACTTGGGCACCTCTAAAAATCCGCCGAAGCCGTTTTTACGGCTCAGCCGCATCGGCAAAATCGAATTTTTGGCGTTGCCCGTTGGTGATTAACTGAATGTAATTAGCGGTTGACCATGGCAATTCTTAACATCCTTCATTTTCCAGATCCTCGACTGCGCATTAAAGCGATGCCAGTGACCGAGGTTAACGCCAGTGTCCACAAGCTGCTGGACGACATGCTTGAGACGATGTACGCGGCGCCCGGCGTGGGCCTTGCCGCCACTCAAGTGAATGTCGCTAAACGCATCATTACGATTGATGTATCGGAAGAGCAAAACGCGCCGTTGTGCTTGATTAATCCCGAGATTATTGATCGTAAGGGCGAAGAAATCATGGAAGAAGGCTGCCTTTCGGTGCCCGGCATTTACGAGCCGGTGGAACGCTGTGAGTGGGTGCGCGTGCGCTCACTCGACCGCGACGGTAAGGTGTTTGAAATGGAAGCGGACAAGCTCTTAGGGGTCTGCATCCAACACGAAATCGACCATCTAGAAGGCAAGCTTTTCGTCGATTATTTGTCGGAAGTAAAGCGCTTGCGAATTCGCAAACAAATGGAAAAAATGCGGCGGAAAACGCTCTGACATGACACCACGGTCCCTTTCAGTCCTTTTCGCGGGTACGCCCGAATTCGCGGCAACGGCCCTTAGCGCGATACTCGGTTCTCAGCACCACGTTATTGGCGTCTATACGCAGCCAGACAGGCCCGCAGGCCGGGGCCGCAAGTTGACCGCCAGCCCGGTGAAGGAACGCGCCCTGGCGGCGGGACTGCCCGTATTTCAGCCTGCCAGCCTTAAGCCCGCCGACGAACAGGCCAAGCTGAAAGAACTCAATGCCGACATTATGGTGGTGGCTGCCTACGGCTTGTTGTTGCCGAAAGCCGTTTTGGACGCGCCGAAGTACGGCTGCTTGAATATCCACGGCTCGCTATTACCGCGCTGGCGCGGCGCCGCACCGATTCAACGCGCCATCTTGGCCGGTGATGACGAAACAGGCATTACCATCATGCAAATGGATGTCGGCTTGGACACCGGCGATATGTTGTTATTGCGGCCTTGCCCTATTACGAACACTGACACCTCACAATCGTTGTTAGAAAAGCTGGCGGAAATCGGCGCCAAAGCGATTATTGAGGCTCTCGATTTAGCCAGCATGGAACTCCTCAAGGCAACGCCACAAGACAATGCTTTAGCCAATTATGCGCGCAAACTCGAAAAAGCAGAGTCGAGTATGGATTGGAACCAAGATGCGGCTCAACTTGACCGACAAGTGCGCGCTTTCAATCCATGGCCTGTTGCACAAACCACGCTGGCGGGTGAAACCCTACGCGTTTGGAATACGACAACGTTGCCGCTGCAAACGACCGCAAAGCCGGGCACTATTGTTGTCAGCAATCGCGACGGCATTGATGTCGCTACCGGCAACGGTGTTTTGCGCCTCCTAACCGTACAATTACCCAACGGCAAACCGCTGGCAGCGGCGAATTTTCTAAATGCTCACAGCGTCGACCAACGCGTTTTAGGCGAGTAAATCTACATTAAGACATCAGACACTTCTCCTCGATTCGTTGCCAATCCGCGCCAAGTAGCCGCGACCGCCGTTTCCATGGTGACGAGCCAAGGCCGCACCATCCCAGATGCATTGACCAAGTCCGGCCAGGACAAATTACCCGTGGCGGATCAAGCGTTAGCGCAGGAAATTGTTTACGGCACGATCCGTTGGCTGCCGAGACTCGAATACCTGTTAGGAAAGTTATTGCAACGACCTATCAAAGAAACCGATGAAGACGTCGTAACCATCATATTGGTGGGCCTTTATCAACTGTGCTTCATGCGCATCCCCGACCATGCCGCGGTTAACGAGACCGTCGCACTCTCTGGCACCATGAAAAAACCGTGGGCGCGCGGTCTAATTAACGGTGTTTTGCGAACCTTTATTCGAGAAAAAGAGGTCCGTTTGGGCCAGGCCGATACTGATTTAGTGGGCCGCACTGCGCACCCGCCTTGGTTAGCCAATGCGTTGCGCAAGGAATGGCCAGCCCAGGCCAACAGCATTTTCGACGCCAACAACCAACGTCCACCGTTAACATTACGGGTAAACAGTACGCGCTGTAGTCGGGAAGCCTATTTGGCCAAACTCAGCACAATGGGTGTTAGCGCCACGCTTGCGCCGCATACGCTGAGCGGCATTACTTTAGATTCGCCCATTGACGTCACGCTGCTGCCCGGATTCGCCGATGGCGAGGTGTCCGTGCAAGACGGCGCGGCGCAACTTGCTGCGCCACTCTTAGCGCCGCAACCCGGCGAACGCATTCTCGACGCGTGTGCCGCGCCAGGTGGAAAAACAACGCATTTGTTAGAAACACAAGCCAATTTGGCTACGTTAATCGCGTTGGATATCGACGAAGGGCGGCTCGCGCAAATTCGCGAAAACTTGCAACGCCAACAACTCAGTGCCGAATTGCGCATCGGTGACGTAAATGAACCTGCCAGTTGGTGGGATGGCGTTCTGTTCGACAAGATTCTGTTAGATGTGCCTTGCTCCGCGACAGGCGTCATTCGACGCCACCCCGACATCAAAATATTACGGCGCGCCAATGATATCGCGCCGCTCGCTCAATACCAGTGGCGCTTGTTGCGCGCGGCATGGGCGCTTTTAAAGCCGGGCGGCACCTTGCTTTACTCCACGTGCTCCATCCTGCCCGCCGAAAATTCCGCGCAAGTGCTAGAATTTCTGCGAACGAATAGCGACGCTTCGGAACGGATCATCGACGCGGCTTGGGGCCATCAATGCCAAGCCGGTCGTCAAATCCTCCCGGGCGAAGACAATATGGATGGATTTTTCTATGCGGTGTTGCAGAAACACTAAGCGCGCCCGCTTTGGCGCGCTATGGCTCGCCGCCTATCTCTTGTTCGCGCCGCACTGGGCTGCGGCGGCGGGCGTGTTTGTGCGCACGGCGGAAACGTTCCTCTTGGAAGAAGTCTATCGGCTTAACGCCAACGTCGATTTTCGGCTCAATTCCTCGGTCATCGAAGCGCTGCACAATGGCGTAACGCTGCCGTTGAATATGGAGATTGAAATCGCCCGCAAACGCAGCTATATGTGGGACGAAACCATCGCCACTGTATCACAGCAATTCCTACTTGCGTATGAACCCCTGCCACGGCGTTATGCTGTCACCAATATCAACAACGGCAGCATTACCTTTTACTCAAGCCTTTACGATGCGATTGACGCGATAGGTGCAATCAAAAACCTGCGTCTTATCGACGCCAAAGCACTCGAACCCGGTAGCAGTTATGTGGGGTCCATCCGCAGCTTTCTAGATATTGATCGACTACCCATCGCCTTGCGCATGATCGCCTACGCCAACTCAAATTGGCGCCTTGGGAGTGAGTGGTACGTATGGCCAATTCGGGACTGAACAAGCTCAATCTTGGGTTCTGGCCATTGGGCGTTTTCTTAGCCTTATTGGCCGGGTCAACCTATTTTCTAAACGAAGCGGCACAAAATTCAGAATTTTTTGGCCGCTGGTACGGCATCTTATTCTCCGTCAACGCGCTGTGTATTCTCGCCTTAATCGGCCTCATCGCGATCAGTTTTTCGCGCCTCCTGCGTCAGCACCGAAATCAAGAAATCGGCGCTAAACTGACTTCGCGCCTCGTGCTTGTGTTTGTACTACTCGCTGTCGTACCCGCTTCCTTTGTGTACTATTTTTCCTTGAGTTTTTTACAACGCGGTGTCGACTCTTGGTTTAACACACAAATCGAATCGTCGCTATCGTCGGCGCTCGAATTGAGCCGTAGCGCGCTGGAAGAGCACATGCATGGAATTCTGGTGCAAATGTCCAATTTTGCGAAAGAACTTCCGAAGAAAAGCGACGAAACTATCGCTCGAGAAATTAGTGAATGGCGCGCGGCAAATGGCGCCTTGGAAATTTCATTAGTGAAACCGACTGGTGAGACGATTATCAGTAATCGTGTTGAAAACACGGTCGTTGCCGGGCGGCCAGTTTCCACGACGAATATTTTCTTGCAAGTTCGTCAAGGGAGCGACTTTGTCGGGCTGGAACCTGTGCGCAATCTTGGCTTGATGGTCAGAGCGGTAGTTGTCTTGCCGCAAGACGATTCCAATGCAGCAAGCCGCGTCTTGCAGGGCTTGTTTCCATTGGATGAGCGCATGGGTGTGGTTGCACAGCGCGTTCAAGAAGCATTCTCTGCCTACAAAGAACTTATTTATTTGCGCGGGCCACTCAAGAGTAGCTTCGTTTTAACCCTCTCGTTGGCATTGTTACAAAGTGTGTTACTGGCGGTGTGGAGTGCATTCTATTTCGCGCATCGCATTGTTGCGCCACTGCGAATCCTGGCCATTGGTACACGCGCCGTCGCCGCGGGTAATTATGAACACCAATTACCTCCACAGCGTGACGACGAAATCGGCACACTCATCCAATCCTTTAACGACATGACGCGCCGCGTAGCCGCCGCCCGCGACGAGGCGAAGTTAAACCAAACCCGAGCAGAAGAACAAAAAATCTATTTTGAAACCGTACTTAGTCGACTGTCGTCAGGCGTCATTACACTTGAGTTTGACGGAGCGTTGCGGACAGCCAATAACGCGGCAGAACACATTTTGGGTGTTAGTTTAGCGCCGTTTCAGGGACAACATTTTGCTGAAATTGAAAATATATTGCCTGTCATCGCTCCTTTGGCTCGCGCCGTTGAAGAACAATTAAGCAAGGAAGGTGACTGGCGCAGAGAAATCACCATTCAACGTGACGGACGACGCTTGTTGTTGATGTGCCGCAGCTCCACGCTACCGGCTAGCGAAGGCACAGACGGTGGCATTGTTCTCGTGTTCGACGATATCACCGCGCTTATTCAGGCTGAGAAGCATGCGGCATGGGGCGAGGTGGCGCGGCGACTTGCGCACGAAATCAAGAACCCACTAACGCCTATTCAACTTTCCGCTGAACACTTACGCCATAAATACCTAGACAAACTACCGCCGGAAGACGCGCAGTTATTGGACAAATCGACGCGCACTATCGTCAATCAAGTAGATGCGATGAAGGAAATGCTTAAGGCCTTTATCGACTACGCGCAAATTCCAAGTTTGCGGCTTCAGGAGCTTAACCTAAACGATCTCACTCACGACGTATGTGACTTGTATAAGGACGCTGGAAAAATTGAAATTCACGTCGAACTCGCGACCAACGTACCGATTATTTTCGCCGACAAATTGCAACTGCGCCAATTGCTGCACAATTTGCTAAAGAATGCGATAGAAGCCACGCGAGCAGGCGGCGGTAAACGCGTGAAATTAACCACGTCGCTGCGCGGCGCGGACATTGCTGAAATCGTCGTCGATGACGAAGGCCCGGGCATTGCTCAGGAATTATTTAACACCATATTTGATCCCTATTTTACCACCAAAGCCAAAGGCACAGGCTTAGGTCTAGCCATTGCCAAGAAAATCGTTGACGAGCACAATGGACACATCTCCGCCGAAAACCTGCCTGAAAAAGGTGCTCGCTTTATAGTTCAAATTCCTGTTAGTGGTCCGAAATCCGAATCTTGGCCAAGTCGGCTAAGGGAATCTAAAGAGGGGCGCCCTGCATGACTCACGCGCACATTCTCGTTGTCGATGACGAGCCTGACATTCGCGACACGGTTAAGGATATCTTGCAAGACGAAGGCTATTCCGTCGCGACAGCCGCTGATGGGGAAGCCGCACGCGAAAAACTGGCAGAACAACGACCCGATTTGATTTTGCTCGACATCTGGATGCCAGGCATGGACGGAATTAGCCTGTTGAAGCAGCTCAGAGAAACCATAGATCCGTTAATGCCCGTCGTCATGATTTCAGGCCATGGCACCATTGAAACGGCCGTGGAGGCCACTAAACACGGTGCCGTCGATTTTATCGAAAAACCTTTGTCGTTGGCGCGCCTACTCGCCACAGTCAAAACCGCATTGCGCAGCACCGCCAAGCCAACGCGGGAAAATTTAATTCGTTCAATGGGTCTCCGTTACCAGGCCATTGGCCATAGCACGGCATTACAAACTGCACGCCAACGCGTGGAGTCCGCCGCACTACATGATCGACCCATTTTACTTCGCGGAGAGTTAGGCAGTGGCAAGGCTTTCTGGGCGCGCTTTTTACATGCTCACAGTGGACGCCGTGAACGCGCATTCGTCACGGTCGACGGTTTATGGTTATCGCAACAAAACGAATCTCAACGTATGTTCGGCCCTAACGGCTTTTTGGAACAGGCGGCGGGCGGTGTGTTGTTCATATCTACGCCGCTCGAACTCCAAGCCAGTACCTTAGATTTACTCGCCGCCAGCCGCAGTGACACCCATTCAGCGCGGCTGGTCTTTGGCGTGTCGCCAGAGTCGTTACGCCAAGCGGATCGGCGCGAACAATATCAAAAGCTATTCCATGAAATTAGCCCGATCACCTTAGAAATTCCGCCATTGCGAGAACGCAGTGAAGATGTCCCCGAGTTGCTCACCTACTTTGCCAATAGAATTGTCCAGACAGAACGCACCGACTATCGCGCCTTTACGGTAGCGGCGCAAAATAGACTGCGTTATTATTCGTGGCCCGGTAATTTGCGCGAGATGAAAGGATTAGTACGCAATCTCTTGCTCGGAGGCAATCGCAACGACATTGACGTTACTGAGATCGAACACACACTGGCAAGCACCGCATATACTCCCAATGGACGCGAATTTAGTCGCTATTTCAACGTACCGCTGCGCGAAGCCCGCGACGTATTCGAACGCGAATACCTCTTGTTTCACTTGCGCGAACAAGCCTGGAATGTGGGCGAAGTCGCCCACGCGTCCGGCTTAGAACGCACCCACCTTTACCGAAAAATTCGATCCCTTGGCATCGACATTCGCAATGAGAAAAAATAGCCGCACATGAAAATTATTATCCTAGGCGCCGGCCAAGTTGGTTCTTCCGTCGCAGAAACGCTCGCCAGTGAGGCCAACGATATTACCATCGTCGATACGGACATGAATAAACTGCGCGCGCTGCAAGATCGCTTGGATGTGCGCACGTTAATCGGACAAGCCTCACACCCCGATGTGTTGCGTGCCGCCGGCGCAGAAGATGCCGACATGATTTTGGCCGTCACCAACAGCGACGAAACTAACATGGTGGCCTGCCAAGTCGCTTATACCTTGTTTCACACGCCAACCAAAATTGCGCGCGTGCGTGCCAAGCAATACCTTAACCATCCGCAACTTTTCTCCCAAGAAGCGCTGCCTATCGATGTTTTAATTAGCCCCGAACAAGTCGTTGTTGAATACGTGCAACGGCTCATAGAATTTCCCACCGCACTGCAAGTTCTCGATTTCGCCAATGGAAAAGTTCGACTCGTCGCAATACGTGCGCTAACTGGCGGCTCGTTGGTGGGTAACGAGCTAAAGGCATTGCGTGAACATATGCCCGGCATCCAAACGCGCGTCGCCGCCATTTTTCGCAAAGGCAAGCCGATCATTCCCAAAGGCGACACCATCATCGAAGTGGACGATGAAGTGTTCTTCATTACAGCCCGCAAGAACACGCGCGCTGTCATGGCCGAATTGCGCAAATTGGAAAAGCCGGTCAAACGCGTCATCATCGCGGGTGGCGGCAATATCGGAAAACGCTTGGCAAAAGCGCTGGAAAACGACTATCAGATAAAATTGATTGATCACAATTTGGAACACGCGCGACATATTTCCGCTGAGCTAGAAAAAACAATTGTCCTTCACGGCGATTGTGCCGACGCGAATTTGCTGCTCGAAGAAAACATCGAAAACACCGACGTCTTTTGCGCCATGACCAACGATGACGAAGCCAATATTCTGTCCGCCATGTTGGCTAAACGTTTGGGTGCGCGTAAAGTCATGGCGATTATCAATCGCAGTGAGTATGTTGATCTCGTGCAAAGTGATTTAATCGACATTGCCATATCACCGCAGCAAGTCACTATCGGTAGTCTGCTTGCGCACGTACGTCGCGGCGATGTTGCGGTGGTGCATTCGTTACGACGCGGCGCCGCCGAAGCGATTGAAGCCATTGCGCACGGTGACCGGAAGACTTCCAAGGTTGTAGGCCGCGCCATTAGCGACATTAAATTACCGCCGGGCACTACCATCGGTGCAGTTGTCCGCAACGACGAAGTGATCATTGCGCGTTCCAATCTAGTCATTGAAGCAGGAGACCACACCATCCTCTTCGTGGTCGACAAAAAGCGCATCGCGGACGTGGAAAGACTGTTCCAAGTCGGCGTCACTTTCCTCTAAAAAGGTAATCAATTAATGGCTGATGACGCCGCGCGCGCCAGATGGAATGAAGCCTATCGACTGGCCGAACCCGGACAAGGCGAACCTGCACAGGTACTCAAAGAAAACGCGCATCTATTGCCGCCCCATGGCACGGCACTCGATTTCGCCTCGGGTATCGGTAACAACGCCGTTTTTCTAGCACGCCACGGACTCAGTACTCAAGCCTGGGATATTTCCGACCTCGCTGCCGAAAAAATCAGCCAATACGGCGTGGCAACGCGTCTCTCGTTGTTGGGAATTGCACGCGACGTTGCCTCTTCCCCTCCTGATCCTCAGAGTTTCGACGTGATCTGCGTGGCACATTATCTTGAGCGCAGCCTCGCCAATCCCTTAACTTCCGCATTGCGCCCCGGCGGACTCTTGTTTTATCAAACATTTACGCTTGAAGTCACCGCAGACTACAACGGTCCAAAAAATCCCGCGTTTCGGCTTGCACCCAATGAACTACTCTCCCTGTTTAAAGGGATGCGAATTATTTTTTACCGCGAGAATGCTTTGCTTGGGAATGTTGGCGAGGGGACGCGAAATCTAGCTATGTTAGTGGCGCAAGCCACTTAATTGCCGTTGAGAAACTCTTTATCAGATGTTTCGCTCTTTTTCGAGGCAAGAGACAATCCCTTGTCCGGCTCAATGGCGCCCTGCTCCAGGCTTATTTTCAAGCGCAAATTATTCGGCGCATCGGAGTTGCGCAACGCTTCCTCAAGCGAAATCAAGCCCTGCTTATAGAGCTCGTAAAGTGACCCATCAAACGTCATCATCCCGAGGTTGATGGATTTCTCCATGACCTCTTTTATTTGATTAAACTTGCCCTTCACCACCATATCTTCCACTAATGACGTGCCCAATAATATTTCGATGGCAGCCACACGTTTCCCATCAATTTTAGGAATGAGTCGTTGTGAAACGATACCCTTCACATTCTGCGAAAGCCCCATCAACAATTGAGTGCGGCGATCCTCGGGAAAGAAATTGATGATGCGCTCAAACGCCTGATTGGCGTTATTAGCATGTAATGTAGACAACACCAGATGACCCGTTTCCGCAAATGATATCGCGTTTTCCATGGTCTCGCGGTCGCGAATTTCTCCAATCAAAATCACGTCAGGCGCTTGCCGCAAGGTGTTTTTCAGCGCGTCCGCGTAACTGTCCGTGTCTATTCCCACTTCACGCTGATTGACGATGGATTTCTTATGGCTGTGCATGAATTCGATCGGATCTTCAATGGTGATAATGTGCCCCGAGGCATTCGTGTTTCGATGGTCTATTAATGACGCCATTGAGGTCGACTTACCGGAACCCGTCCCGCCGACAAACAATACTAGGCCGTGCTTAAGCATGACCAGTCGAGTCAAAACAGCAGGCAATCGTAACGCTTCCAGCGACGGAATCACCGTCTTGATATAGCGAATTACCATCGCGGTTTGGTTGCGTTGCTGAAATATGTTTACGCGAAAACGACCAATACCTGGCATCGAAAGCGCCAAATTCAACTCTGGCTTACGTTCATACGCCGTGATTTGTTCTGCCGAGAGCAAGTCGTAGGCAATCGCCTTGACACGATTAGGACCCATTAATTCGGCATCCACTGCCTTCAGCGCTCCGTTAATTTTTATGCAAGCAGGCGCCCCCGTCGTCAAATACAAGTCCGACGCCTCATGCTTGACCATTGTCTGGAGAATTTCTTGCAGTTCCACGCGTGCTTGGCACCTTCACTATCTCGTCCGTGTCTGCTCTATCGGCATACCGGTGACAGGATTGAAGCCAATGCGCGTAAACTTGTATTTCATGAAAGCAACAAATTGTTGCTGCACATTCCACCGCGTATTCTTGGGGACCTATGTCCGAAACAACAACGATCTCAGCCTTGCTCAGCGACAGACTCGCGCGGCTTCCGCACGCGTTACGGGATTACCTTAAACCGCACAGTGTTGAGTTTCTGAACGCGACAGCCACGACCAACGCAGCGCGGGCACTGACCCTGGCGCAAACCGAAACATTGGCGAGTCTCATCGACGCCTGGGCCTGCAGTGAATTTGTATTGAGGACATCACTACGCCATCCAGAACTCGCCATAGACCTGATAACCAGCGGCGATCTCACACGCTCCTACACCGCATCGGAACACGTTGAACGCCTAAACCTCGCTACACGCGCATGCACAAACAACGCACAACTCGCCACGCTACTCAGACACTTTCGTCGCCGCGAAATGTTCCGTATCGCCTGGCGCGATTTAGTCGGCCTAGCCGAATTAACCAACGTCCTCAACGAATTATCCTGGCTCGCCGAAGCCTGTGTTCGCATCGCACTCATCCATTCCCAAACCTGGCTCACACAACAATTTGGCCAGGCTCTCGACACGCTCGGCCGCCCCCTGTCACTCATCGTCATCGGCATGGGCAAACTCGGCGCATATGAACTCAATTTTTCATCTGATATCGACTTAATTTACTGTTACCCCGAAGACGGTGAAACGAAAGGCGGACCGCGCAGCCTGAGTCACAGCGAATTTTTCATTCGCGTTGCCCGTACCCTAACAAGCTTGCTCAATGACGTGACCGCCGACGGTTTCGTATTTCGCGTTGATACACGCTTACGACCCTTCGGTAACAGCGGCCAACTCGCGCTCAGCTTCGACGCGATGGAGAGCTATTACGAGCGGCACGGTCGGGAATGGGAGCGCTACGCCATGATCAAAGCGCGCCCTATCGCGGGAGACGAACACGCGGCAAAAGAACTCATGGGCCGCCTGCAACCCTTCATCTACCGCCGCTATTTGGATTTTGGCGCCTTTGACTCGCTACGTGAAATGAAGCAAATGATCGTCAGCGAAATCGCGCGCAAAGGCATGGAAGACAACGTCAAACTCGGCAGTGGCGGAATTCGCGAAATTGAGTTCATCGGCCAAGCATTTCAGCTCATACGCGGTGGACGCGAAAAAGCCCTGCAAGAACGCTCTATTCTTAAAGTTCTCAGCCTCTTAGCGAACCTCAACCTGCTCCCAAGGTACGCGCTCGAACGTCTCACCCGTGCCTACGATTTTTTACGCCGCAGCGAGAACCGCCTTCAAGCCTACGCGGACCAACAAACGCACGTTCTACCCAAAGAGCCCTTCGAGCGCTTGCGCCACGCGTATGCCATGGGCTATGCAGACTGGCCACAATTCCTCACCGCGCTGAAACACCACACCCGCGCCGTTCATGATCAGTTCGACCAAACTTTCGAAGCGCCTCAAGCCGAAACGCCACATTTAGACGATGTCGAAATCCTTTGGGCAGGTAACATTGACACCCACGTAGCCCACGAAACGCTAACACACATCAAGTTCATGCAGCCTGGCTCCGCCTGGCAAGCCCTCCAAGACCTCAAAAACTCAGCCGCCTGTCGCGCCCTATCGCCGAAAGGAAAAGAACGACTCGACCGCTTAATGCCCCTGCTCATTCGTGCTGTCGGCGGCAGCACCGCGCCCGATGCGTGCCTAACGCGCGTCACCCGACTCATTGAAACCGTCGCGCGGCGTACGTCCTATCTCGCGTTGCTGGTCGAGCATCCCATGGCCTTGTCCCAACTGGTTCAACTCAGTGCCGCCAGCCCTTGGATCGCTGAGTTACTCACGCGTCAGCCCATTTTGTTAGACGAACTGCTCGACCCGCGCCGAC
>JANOTC010000019.1:0-5689 GCA_031416175.1 Gammaproteobacteria bacterium | reverse complement strand
CACTCGTCCATTCTTGCGGTGGTGCGGTTTGTAGCGTTAGGATTTTTTGTCCCGCACGCGGGCCCAGTGCAATGCGGAACGTGCACGCGGCGGCCTGCAGTGGGGCGAGCGATGGATCGGCGGCCTCCGTTTCACTCATGTCAAACACCCCCTTCGTCTTCGGTGAGAAAACCCTCGGCCGTGAGGCATTTCCGGGGGCTTCAGCCATAGCTCGCTCGCGCATTGCGCTCCTTGGCTTCCTTCCCGCGTCATAGGCCGCATAAAGGGTGAGAGTTCCGCCGGAAAATCTGCCAAAAATTTCGTTGCAATGGTATCCGGACGCAGATATCTGAATCGCACCAGGGGATGGCAGCGAAAAAGAAAAGCTACCCAGCTCGTCCTTTATCAATGTGTTAAGTGTTTGTGTTTTGGATGTACCGTCGTTTTTTATCAGATTGACAGTAACAAGGGAGTTCGCGATAAACGGCCCTTTTTCAGCCCTTCCGTTAACGGTGAAGCCTGTGCCAATGATACCATCGCCGTCAGAACCCCCGCCGCAGGCAGACAACGTCAACGCAACCACAATGAAAGACCAGATTCGAAGCCAAACTACACCACGCCCACTCATTTCTTGTCTTCCTCTCTCATAGTTTCTTCGAAGTAGTAAATGCCGAGGCCGATACGTTTGTTGTTTTTCGTACTCGGTTCTAGCTGACCTTTTTTCTCGGCCAACCACTGATTCAATTCAATAAGCAGCGGCCCCACGCGTTCCGCACTGTGTTTCTCGAATTCACGTGCAACCACGTCGGGAAGTCGGTGGTAAACCACAGCGCGCTGTAAATGCGCCAACTCACCTTCGCTTGCGAGATTGTGTTCCAACGTATTAAGAAGGTCCGCGCCACACACACCCATGATGTCGATTTTTTCTTCTTTACCGTGTTGAGGAACGTACCCGCCCGTGCGCAATTTTATGAGTTCGTCTTTCTTTTCAATCGCACCCACGCGCAATAATTCGTCAAACACGGCGCCCGCTGTGATGTCACCGCTGTAACGCTTTACCAATGCGGCGAAACTCGCTACGTCCCCATATAAAAGCAGTTCGAGCGGCGCCCCGTCACTGTCACGAAATTCGTCGTCTCGTATCCAGACTCCGATAACCCGCGCCGCCCGATTGAGCGAGCCATAGGCAATTAAAGGGCTATTTTCTTCGAGTAGTTTAAGTCGCAATACTTCCTTGCGACTTAAACCCGTCAAAACGGCGACGCGCGACACGATTTGCTTACGACGATCAATCTCGAAGTCCTCGAACCCGACCTCCACAAACACACGCCGCGCTATTTCGCTAAATTCGGCGTGAGACAAGCCATTGCGGAGCAGCACCCGTACCAAAGGCTTCAGGATTCTTATCGCGGCACGGGTCAATTTTTCTGGTAGGCTGCTCATATAGTGGGAGTGCAATCCCATTCAATGAGCGCCGTCAACGGCTTCAGTCGGAAATTTGTTGGCACCTGCAGAGGGTCTTGACATCCCAGCCACCACCACTACAATGGATATACACACGGGATATCCAGCGGAAGCCAAATGAAAACAGCCCACACAAAACTGTTCAAAAGCAACCAAAGCCAAGCCGTGCGCCTACCCAAGGCCGTGGAATTGCCCAAGGCGGTAAAAGAAGTCGACATCATTGCGGTTGGCAATACACGAATCATTACGCCATCAGGCGGCTCATGGGACAGCTGGTTCGAGCAAGCGGGCGTGTCGGACGACTTCATGGCGGCGCGCGATCAACCCAATGATCAAAAACGCGAGGCATTCTGACTGTTTGGTGGGTACAAACGGTGTTGGTGAAGACTACCGCCAGGAAAGTGCAACCTCGCACGAAAAACGCAACAACCACTCTGCTCTCCAATAGTAGTTATTCGTTATCGTCAATCGGGACAGCTCTGACATACGCGGTATGACCGAGGCGAATGGCTGCCGTTATGGTTCCTCGCGCCATTTTGGTACTCAATTTAGAGTCATAGCGCCGAGTTCGTTCCCATAAAGCCCACGCCGGACTAAGCTCTTTGGCTTCAATCATTCTCCAATCAACTCCGACAATAGCGCCGGTTTGAATGAAAAAACTTCCTAAATTAAGGAAGTGGGCAGCATAGCCACTTTCCGGTTCAGACGTGGCCGACATACTTTGGTCTACCAGTGTAAACGGAGAGTTCTGGATCATGTCAACAACGTGTAACGAGCTACCCGGATCCACTGATAGGGTTTTCACATATAGAAAAAGGCACTGACTCATCCGCTCTAACAAATCTATCTGCAAGGCATCCAACCGTTGCCGGTTGATCCGAAGGTAGAGTTCGGCCATGTTGATCCCGTTTGGGCGGTGGGCATAAACTAAGTAGTCAAAAAGCATCTGGCTTTCAACTTCGTTTTGAAAAACAATAACTTTGCCACGCAATAGGCCCAGTTGCTGCACAACTGTCGTCATGTCCGACCGGCTCACCAATTTCAGAATTTTTTCATGCAGGTCGAACAGAGTTCTACGGATATTGGCGTAATCACTGGCCATTAGGGTTGCGGAAGTCATAAAATTGTTGCTCTACGGTCTGGAATAACAAAGGCAGTATTTTCGCACAAAGGTGGGGAGTTGGTGTAGAGCGTCCAGGTCAAATAGGTATTCGAAAAGAAATTTGATCTCATCGCGCACCACGGCGGCGCGCACTTGGGGCAAAACTCCTCAATTTGGAGCAAACTGCGACCACAATCAACGCGTCGGCACAGTGCAACACGCCAGCGCACGCGCTAAGAATCAGCCTTTGGGCAATAATGGCGCATTTTTTGCATAAATCCACATCGTCGCAATAGAGCGCATGATCCACGGTGGTGCAGATGAATTTCCACGCGTTCCGGCAGGCGGGTCACTGGCCTACCTTGGTAGCCGCATTTTGTTATTTCGCCATGAGCGTCATGGTATGGGTGGTACTCGGGCCATTATCGCTTTACCTCGCGCAAGAACTGCAGCTATCCCTCGCCGATAAGTTTGAAATCATCGCCGTCGCGATTCTCTCGGGCGCGCTTTTACGCATTCCGGTTGGCGTGCTTGCCGATTACATTGGGACCAAGCGCACTGGCGTAATTTTGCAGTTAATTGTCATTGCTGGATTACTTTTCGCCTGGCTATTCGGCTTACATTCCAAACTCGAAATCGAAATATTTGGCATCATTGTTTTAGGGGCGTCCGGAGCGGGATTCGCCGTCGCCATGCCCCTCGCCAGTCGCTGGTACCCGCCTCATATTCAAGGCATTGCGCTGGGCATTGTGGGTGCGGGCACCGTTGGCGTGCCGATCAGTTCGCTGTTAGTGCCGTCATTAGCGGCTAGCTTTGGCTGGCAGTCTGTGTTCGGGATTTTGTTAGTACCCGTTACGTTAGTATTTGGCTTGTATTTGTGGACAGCGAAAGAAGCGCCGGTAAAGCCAACACCCGTGACCTTGCCAAATTACGTTGCTGTCGTCAAAGATCCTGACACTTGGTGGTTTATGTTTTTCTACGGAATTACGTTCGGCGGATTTGTTGGCCTGGGATCTACGCTGCCTTTATATTTCGCAAACTGGTTTCACGTCTCAGGCATCACGGCGGGATTCATGGCCGCTGCGGTCGGGTTTTGCGGTGCCTTGTCGCGTCCGCTAGGGGGTTGGGTAGCAGATCGCATCGGTGGCATTCGTTCGCTGCAATTCTTGTTTTCGCTCGCCGGGCTGGCTTATTTAACCGTCGCGTTTTTGCCGCAGGGTGCTGCGATGCCAGGTGCCGGGACAGGCGTCGCCGATGGCTGGACCATTACCACAATGCCCGGCATGGCGTGGGTAGCCATGGGTATATTCTTTCTCGGCCTCGCCGGCTTGGGCATGGGCAACGGGGCGGTGTTTCAACTGGTGCCATTACGGTTTCGCAAAGAAATCGGCGTGATGACCGGGCTAGTCGGCGCAGCCGGCGGCTTGGGTGGATTCGTGCTCGCCAAAACGCTGGGCTGGTCAAAAGCGTCAACTGGCGATTTTGCGGTTGGGTTTTGGATTTGCAGCGCCTTAGCGTTAGTGGGCCTTATCGGTGTGGTCGGTGTAAGGAAACGTTGGCGGACAACGTGGGGAGCGGTGTCGGGGGCGCGGGTTTAAACGATAAGTCTGTAGACGTCGGTATCGTGACTTATGCCGTTCACAAGCAAGTCACTTTTTCTGTGCTCAGCGACGACAAAACTGCGCCTTTTTAGAATAGCGGCAGATCGAATATTATTTGGATCGATTTCGGCCACAAGTGAATTAAATCCTAGCGGGCCAAAGCCGAAATTAATCGCAACTTTCAAAGCTTGGCCACCATACCCGCTATCCCAATTCTGCGGATGAATGATATTCACCTCAAACGAGACACATAATTCACGCATCTACGAATAACCGACACGGCTTTTTCGCTCGTTACTTCGATAAAGTTTCGCATAGCTCCAACAGGCTTTTAATACTGCCCAGCGCGTGCGGATGCACAGCCCCGCCCACCAACACACAGTCAATACCAGCGTTCCTCGCGCCACCCAGGTCGCGTCTCGGCGAGTCTCCAATGACGGCCGCTTCAGATTTAGAAATTTTGAGTTGGTCTAACACTAATTCAAATGGTTTTGGCGACGGCTTGACCATGCCATGGTCGGAAGAAAATGACATGGCCGAAAATAAACCAGCAATTCCCGTTCGCTCGAATGTATCTAGCCAAGCAAGCTTAGGTGACCAAATATCAATAACCGCCGCCAAGATAAATTTCCGCTTCAATTTATGCAGCGCGGCAGCGTACTCGCTGGTGATGTGCCCCAGCTCATGAAAAGCGAACGTATCGACGACTTTCTCAATTTCAGACTCAACCAAGCAGACGTCAGTCACTTCCCGCAGCGCACTTTCCACAGAAGGAAAGCAATGTCGATATATTTCGTTAGGGTACCGCACGTCTAAATATTCATACGCTGCACGAATTAATTCGTTGACTTGATGCTTCGGAAGCGCCCCGCCGATGGAAAAATAGTGCACCGAAAAATCTTCGGCCTCACCAAACCGATCTTCTCCAAACATGAAGGTGCTGTTCATATCCAGAAGCAGCGCTTTTTTTCCGTCAAGCAATGTCGAACTCCATTTCGTACAGATCATATTATTGGCAAACCACTTGTGAAACCTCAGCATCAAGATACCCGCAAATGCCGTAGTTAGTCTAAAATAATAGGCTCCCCATTACGCCACAAAAAGGAAAGGCCAATGCCCACAAACACTGTCAAGTTGCACCGGGTTCTTCGCGCGACGCCTGAAAGAGTCTATCGGGCGTTTCTCGACGCCGACGCCATGGTTAAATGGCTTCCGCCACATGGATTTACCGGCAAGGTTCACCACTTGGATGTCAGGGTGGGCGGCACCTTTAAAATGTCTTTCACCAACTTTTCCACAGGTCGCGGTCATTCATTTGGTGGAGAGTATCTTGAACTCATTCCAAATGAACGCATTCGTCACACGGATAGATTCGACGATCCCAATTTGCCTGGGGAAATGCAGGCAACGATTTCGTTAAGGCCGGTATTTTGCGGGACTGAGGTAAACATCGTGCAGGAAGGAATTCCGGAAATCATCCCAACTGAGGCCTGCTATTTAGGCTGGCAGGAATCGCTTTCATTGCTTGCACAGCTTGTCGAAG
>JANOTC010000018.1:0-16297 GCA_031416175.1 Gammaproteobacteria bacterium | reverse complement strand
CCTTTAGCTTCTTCCACTCGGCCTTTAACTTGATCCTTGTTCATGTGCGTCTCCAAATATGTAGTTAGTCAAAATTAGTCAAAATTCGTCAATAAATGAGAGCGTGGAAATATATGCCATCGCTCAGTTGCATCATGCTCGCGAAATCAAACGTGGTCGGTTCGCAAACGCACATACGTTTGATGAGAGTCGGAACGTAAAGCCCTCTGTTCGATTCCGCACAGAACTCGCCATCACGTAGATGCAGTATGAGGTGGCGGCGAGGCAACAGGTTCGCCGTTTAATTATCAATTGGAAAAGGAGAATCAATTACATGACTTACCATAAGTACGAATCGCATTCGCATGCACAAACGCACGGATCCGGCAAGAGTTCGGAATTTGCGGGACAGCGACACACATCGGTGATTGCAGCCGACCAACGCGAACATATGATCGCCGAAGCGGCCTATTACTTGGCCGAGCATCGCCAGTTCCAGGGTGGCGACCCGCTTCAGGACTGGTTTCAGGCGCAGCAGGAAATAGACAGTAAAGTTAAAACGATTTCGCATTGATCGTTTATAAACAGAGAAAATGTGCGGCATCGAGTCGATGCCGCACGTTGAGAGCGTGTGGGGCTGAAGCCAGACCTACAGCGCAAAATTCTATGGCCCGGGTTAGTAATCTCGTTAGGAATATTGGGGCAACTAGCCGTCAATGACTTCTGTTTTATTTGTACTGGCTAATCTGCTTTTTCAATATTCCAGTGACTCGTCGATCGCGCCTATGAGAACATCGAGTGCGAAGGGTTTGCAGATATAGCGGAAAAGTCCGTCTTCCATCTCTTTAAAAAAATTATTGGGCATGGCGTTGGCACTCAATGCAACGATTGGAATGTGCGCCGTTAGCGGATCTTTAAGCAGTATTTATAGCGCTTCGATTCCGTTGATGTTGGGCAAGTCAATATCCATCAGAATCATTTCTGGCAGCTGAGTGCGCGCCAGTTCGATACCGAGCTTGCCGTTGTCCGCGAGAAGCAAACGCATATCGGGTCGATGTTCTTCAATCAAACTCTTTACCAGCAACGAATTCGCCGGATTGTCTTCAATATGAAGCAGAGTGTGCGACTGCATGCCGGCATGAATTTTCGGCGTAAGCTCTTGAGCGTTGCATCCGCTTGCGACACGAGTGAGCACAGAAGCCAAAACCAGTTCGAACCAGAATACGCTACCCACACCGACGGTGCTTTCCACGCCGATCACGCCGCCCATCAACTCGACCAATTGTTTGGTCGTCGCCAGGCCAATGCCTGTCCCTTCGACGGTGCCATGCTCTTGACCAAGACGGTTGAATGGCTGGAAAAGTTGAGCCTGCTTTTCTGTGGTCAATCCAATTCCGGTGTCATGAATACTGATGCGAATGCAGCCCGAAGTGCCAGCACCGCATTTCACCTCGACCGTTCCCTGCTGGCGATTGTATTTAATCGCATTAGATAGCAGGTTGATCAGAACCTGCTTTAACTTAATCCGATCAGCTTTGACGATCAAAGGGCTATCGAACTTAGGAAAGCTCAGTTGGATGCCATATTTCTGGGCCTGTGGCGCCATCATAGCCTGGCATTCGAATATGACCTCAGCCAGCGATACCGACTCCTGGGACAGCATGAGATTGCCGGACTCTATCGTTGCGAGGTCCAGAACTTCATTTATCAGGTCCAACAGATACCAGCCTCCTCGGAGAATTTCTTTGAGCCTGACCATCTGCGTGGGCGTTGGCGTAGGAGAGCCGATTTCTATCAGTTGGGCATAACCAAGAATGGCATTGAGTGGGGTGCGCAATTCATGGTTCATTCTGGAAATGAAATTCGATTTTGCGAGGTTGGCTTTTTCTGCATCAGCCTTGGCGAGCAGTAGTTCGGCTTGAACGCGTTTGCGCTCAACAATATCCTCGCGCAGATGTTTATTCGCCTCCGCAAGTTCATTGGTGCGCTGTGCCACCAGCTCCTCAAGATGCGAGCGGTGTTGCCGCAGTTCAGCTTCCGCCTGTTTTTTTTCCATCAGAATCTGCTGCTCGCGTAGCACGCGCTGAATCACCGCCGGCAAAAGCTCCAGATATTGGCGATTCACATCCTTAACCAGATAGTCGTGTGCACCGCGCTTCATGGCTTCAACCGCGACCCAAGCGTTGTCGGTGCCGGTCAGCATTATGACCGGCACCGGGATCTCACCCAGATCGTTACTTAACTCGGCCAGAAAATTCAAGCCATTCATGTCCGGCAAATGGTAGTCGAGTAAAATGCAGTCCGGTTTTTGCGCATGAGCGAGTTGCAGTCCCTCCCGTCCAGTTTCGGCCTCGGACAGTGCGACTTCGTAGTCCTGGTTCTGCGCCAGCGCACGGCGGCAGGCCATGCGGTCCACCAGATCATCCTCAACGACAAGAATGCGTAAGTGCGGCTTGGTCATTACGGCATCTCGCTGATAGTCCAATAGGCGTCGATGGAGCGCATGACTTCGACGAACTGCCGGTAATCGACCGGCTTGGCCATATAGCCGGCCACCCCCAGATCGAAACTGTTCACTTTGTCCTGTTGTTCTGCGGATGTGGTCAGCACCACCACGGGGATGCGCTTGAGTTGGGCGTCGTGCTTGGCCACCTGCAGAAACTCGATGCCGTTCATAATCGGCATGTTGAGGTCGAGCAAGATGATGCACGGCTTCACGTTGTTAGGGTCACGCAAGTACGTCAGCGCTTCATCGCCATTTTCCAAATTTACCACTGGGTTGGTGACATGAATTTCCTTCAGGGCGCGCTTGACCGTCATGATGTCCACTTGATCGTCTTCCACCAGGAGGATGGGCTTGTTGGTGACTTTCATGCTTGTGTTCCTTTAGTTGAGCCTGAGGCGGTAGCAACGCGCGGCAAAGTGAAGAAAAAAGTGCTTCCCCGGCCGACGGTGGATTCGAGCCAGACGCGCCCGCCGTACATTTCCACGATTTTCTTTACCAGCGACAAACCGACGCCGGTGCTTTCCACCCGGTCGCGCGGGGCGAGGGTCTGGAACAACTGGAAGATTTTTTCAAAATGTTGCTGGTCAATCCCTGGGCCGTTGTCGGTGATGCTGAATTTCCACTGCGTGGCACCCTCGGCATCACAGGCGATGCGAATTTCACCCGCCGGTTTATCCATGTAGTTGATGGCGTTGGAGAGCAGGTTCTGAAACACCTGCTGGAGGCGGGTCGGCTCTGCCATGACGGTCGGCAATGCATTCTCGACGCTGACCGTAAAATTTGCCGGCGGAGCAAGCAGGTCAATCACTTCCCCTACCAGTTGATTGAGGTCTACCGCGACGGCCACTTCTTTCACCCGGCCCACCCGCGAATACTGCAAAATGCCGTCGATCAGGCGGTCCATGCGGTGCACCCGACCCATCAAGAGACGCATGTGCTCCTTGCCTTCGTCGTCGAACTTGTCCGCGTAATCCGTGGAAAGCCAATTCGCCAATGAGCCGATGGCCCGCAATGGGGCCTTGAGGTCGTGCGAGACCACATAACCGAAATTCTTGAGTTCCTCGTTGGCACTCTCCAGCTCCCGCAGCAGACGGTCCCGCTGTTGCTCCGCCTGCTTACGGCGCGTGATGTCGTGTATCGTCGCCATCACCAGCAGCCCCTGCTCGGTTTTAAGCGGAGAAAGGCTCACGTCAACAAAAAACTCGCTGCCGTCCTTACGTAGGCCAAGCAGTTCCATTCCCGCACCCATTCCACGCGCATGAGGCTGGACGAAATAATCAGTGCGCTGGAATTGATGCTTTTGCCGGAAACGTTCCGGAAGCAGCATCTCCATCGGTTTTCCGATTAGCTCCTGACGCGGGTGGCCAAAGAGTCGCTCGACGGTAGGATTGGCAACAACGATCTGACCTTCCCTGTCTATTATGATCATCGCGTCGGTGGCGGATTCCAAAAGCCACTCTAGGCTTTTTCCTTCCAGGAGATGTTCAGTCACAGTATGCTAGGCCTATTCGAACATTCTAATTTGGCGCTAATTCTGCGTTGTTTATCAAGTAAAGGCAAGTCGGGTCGGGTCGGGTCGGGTCGGGTATATTGGCGCAAAAATTCAACGCGTGACATACATTGCGCAGACTGATCGGACATGGCAATTATTCGTCGAAAGATCACACGGCTCTTCCTCCGTTGATCACGTTAGGCAGGATAACCGGCGATCACAAACAGTATATAAATCCCTTTGCCCTATTTAATGCCTATACAAATTTTATCGGCTCGATTGAATCGACCCATTATTGATTTTGACCTGGTCCCCAGGCCGCCACGACGGCATGTTGGGCTCTTGGAATGTCCGGCTCGATCCATCGTCGAGACGGACGGTGATTTCATAGCTCTTGGTTGTCTTAGTCCGTTTTTCGATCTCGTTACCTGCCACGGCGCCGCCGACTGCACCCACTACTGTGGCGAGATCCTTCCCTTGGCCGCCACCGACCTGATTGCCTAGAACACCGCCCACGACGGCCCCGCCCACGGCTCCAAGCCCGGTTCCCTCCCCTTTTGTGACGACTTCCCGCACTGATTCGATTCGGCCGCAGTTAACGCATTTTGCGACAACCGGATTGGCGGCCTGTTTTGACGGGGCGCTGGCCGCTGCTTTATTATCAGTGGTTGCGGACGGGGCCGGCGGGGTGCACCCAACAGAACCCGCAATGGCGAAAGCCGCCAATACGTTCAGCGTGACGCGGAGTTTCCGCCACCGCCGATCCGGGGACTTGTTGACTTGAGTTCGCATTTCACTTTCCTTTTTTCGATCACTTCTTATGCCCGAAGACAGCCCACGCAAGCGCACCACCGACGCCGAGCACCCGTAAATATGCGCGGTTTCATTTGTACGCTGAATTTTCAGGCTGTTCTGTGCGTTATGGCACATAGACTTACGCCCTAGCCGGGTAATATCGACACTCAGCCAATGCTTGCGGCGTGTGACTGCAATCAACTTGAATAGACTATCCAAACAGGACCGTATGGAGACAACAATAGCAGCAGCACCACCTTCCGCATGGCGCTATGAACTGCGCCCACTGGAGGCTGGGGTCGCACAATTGGCCCTTGCTGGGGAGTGGCGCCTGCAACGCGGCCTACCCGAGATCGCGCCCCTTCTCCAACAGCTCGACACGACCCCACCGTTGCGACAGCTCAGCTTCGACAGCGAAGCCATCAGCCAATGGGACACCTCGCTGGCCGTATTTTTACGACAGTTACAGCTGCACTGTCAGGAACACGAAATTGCAGTAGATCAGAGTGGCCTACCAGAGGGTGTGCAGCGGTTGTTGAAGCTCGCCACCGCTACGCCAACACGCAAGAACGACGAAGAAAGCAGCGAGGAAGCATCGCTGTTGAATCAAGTGGGCGAAACAACGTTAGGCATCTGGCACGGCGCACGGCGTACCCTGCGCTTTATTGGTGACAGCGCTATCGCCATCCTAAACACGCTACGTGGCCGTGCTCGTTTTCGTCGCAACGATGTCGGATTACTGTTACAAGATGCAGGCCCCTCCGCACTGCCAATTGTGTCGCTGATCAGTTTTCTGGTCGGGTTAATACTGGCCTACATGGGTGCGGCGCAGCTTGCCCTGTTTGGCGCTGAAATCTACATCGCCGATTTGGTTGGCATTGGCATGGTGCGAGAAATCGGCGCGCTGATGACCGCCATTATTATGGCCGGGCGCACCGGCGCCGCCTACGCCGCCGAGATCGGCACCATGCAGGTAAATGAGGAGATCGACGCCTTGCGAACGCTTGGCATTTCCCCCGTCGAATTCCTGGTACTGCCACGGCTATTGGCGCTGGTTATTATGGTCCCACTGCTAACACTCTACGCCGATCTGGTCGGTATTCTGGCGGGCATGACCGTCGCCATTACCATTTTTGACATTAGCGCCTTTGAGTACTACGTGCAAACGCTGCGCATCTTGGATCTGAGCCACATCATGGTTGGCTTGAGCAAGGCGCTGGTCTATGGCATTTGCATTGCCATCGCCGGTTGTTTACGTGGCATCCAATGTGGTCGTAGCGCATCGGCCGTGGGGCAGGCGACCACGTCAGCGGTCGTAACGAGTATCGTCTACATCGTCGTCAGCGCCTCCGTGCTGACCATCCTCTTCCAGGAGCTGGGGATCTGACATGGAGACAACACACATCGAAGTTCGCGATCTCACCGCTGCTTACGGTGACCGCATTATTCAACAGAACCTCAATTTTACCGTACAGCGCGGCGACATTTTTATTATCATGGGTGGCAGCGGTTGCGGCAAAAGCAGTGTACTGCGACTTCTCATCGGCCTATTACACCCCGCCCATGGCGAAGTGTTGATCAATAACATCAATTTCTCCGAATCCGCGCCAGAAGATCAGAAGAAAATTAGAAGCAGTATCGGTGTACTGTTCCAGAGCGGAGCACTTTTCAGTTCCATGACATTGGCGGAGAACATCACCCTACCCCTTAGTGAATACACGCAGCTGAGTAAAAATGAGATCCGCGACCTTGTTGCCTACAAACTGGCGTTAGTGGGTTTGAGCGGCTGTGAAGCGCTCTATCCAGCTGAGATCAGTGGCGGTATGCGTAAACGGGCTGGACTAGCGCGCGCGATGGCACTGGACCCTGAAATTCTTTTTTTCGATGAACCGAGCGCCGGACTTGACCCGCTAAGTTCACGCCGACTTGATGAACTCATTCTTGAGCTACGCGCTAATCTCGGCACCACTATTGTCATCGTCACACATGAACTGGCGAGCATCTTCGCCATTGGCAATAACGGAATATTCCTGGATGGAGAGAGCAAAACTATGATCGCGAATGGCGACCCGAAACAGCTTAAACAAAACAGCACGGATGCGCGTGTGCGCACCTTCCTCAACCGCGGGGAGAACTAACATGGCCCGTCGCACTGGCGCCACCTTGCTTGGCCTCTTTATCGTGGGCGCCATTATCCTCGCCATCGGCGCCGCGTTTGTCTTTAGTGGCGGCTGGCTGCGCGAAAAAACGCTTTATGTTATGTATTTCACCGGCTCTGTGAATGGACTCAGTGTTGGCGCGCCGGTGAATTTCCGTGGCGTCAAAATTGGCACTGTCACCGACATTCGCCTGCTGTTAGATCCAGCGACTCAGAAAGTGAAAATTCCGGTCTATGTTGAACTCGATCCAACGCGATTTTCACTCTTAAGCGGCGAAGAGCTAAGCACAATAAAGATGCTCAGCATGATCAAAAGCGGCCTGCGTGCTCAGTTGCAAATGCAAAGTTTGCTTACCGGCCAGCTCGCCATTCAGCTCGACATACACCCGGATAAACCGGCCACGCTGATCGGCGCCGCGGGGAAAATCATCGAGATTCCCACCATTCCGTCATCTATCCAAGCGCTCACCCGCCTGCTCGAAGATTTCCCCGTCGACAAACTGCTCAAAGACCTCACCAGCGCTATCCAAGGTGTCGACACATTCTTTAGCAGCGCTGCGTTACCGAATACGATCAAAAAGTTCGACCAAACGCTGGGGGACGTGTCCGCCGTCGCCAATGAATACAAAAACCTAGGGCAACAGCTCGAACGGCGCACGGAACGCATCTCCACCGATCTTAAGTTTGCGCTTGGTGAAGCGCGCTCCACGTTACAAGCCACACAGGAACTCATCGGCTCGGGTAAAGTAGTAATAAACAATTCTAACGATCTGGTAAACCAGTTGCGCAATAACGCCGATCAAATCACAGCCAGCTCCACAGAGACACTTAAAGCACTCAAGGCCACCAGCGACTCGGTCAACCAGATGATCGCAGAAGATTCACCGCTCCAGGACCAGCTCAGCAGAACATTGGAAGCGGTCGCTAGCAGCGCCCGCGCCCTCAGCACCCTCGCCATCACCCTGGAACAGAACCCCCAAGCCCTGCTCAAGGGTAAACCGGAAGAAGGAAGTAAATAATGCGCATCACACAGAGATGGCCACGACTACTCACTTTAGCTCTGATAATGGTTATCAACGGCTGCGGCACCACCCAGCCTGCCAAGTTCTATCTGCTTACCCCCAACAGCAACGCATCCCAAAGCGGTAATGCAAATCTCAGTATCGGCCTCGGCCCGATTGCGTTCCCCGCCTACCTCGAACGTAGCAGGATCTTGGTCCGCACCAGCAAGAACACCTTCGAGACCGCCGAATACCACCGCTGGGCCGAACCACTCGAAACCAATTTCAATCGCGTCCTGCTGCAAGAGCTAAGCAACGCTTTGCCCAACGCCACCGTTAACACCTACCCAAGACGCAGCAGTCAGAAAATCAATATTCAAGTGGTGCTGGAAGTATTCAGTTTCGACACCGACGACAACAGTCAGGCCCAGCTCAACGTCCGCTGGGAGCTGCTCGGCCCCGACAAAAATCCACTCGCCGCACCCCAGCAACGCCAATACATCAAGGCGGCACACAGTAGCGACTACGAATCACGGGTGAAGGCCATGAGTGAATGTGTAACGGCGTTGGGGCAAGAACTGGCGCAGGAAATCAATCGCGTTAGTGCGCAGTAGTTGATCACAATAGTGGAAAACGCTTAGACAATGGCCTCCACGCGTTGGCGAAAGCGCGTGCCGCGATCCAGGTCGATTGGGCCATTGGGTCTTTCCCACTTTTCCCACCTGGCCCTGTCAGCCGTTTAATCGTACCGTTGCCGATCAGTGAACTCAACTGGCTAATGGCGGGACGCGACGGTGATGTCGGCTCCCTTGACGCTGATAGTACGACTTTTCATTCGTGCTTCCGTAAGAACACGTTGAATACAGCCCAACTATGAAATCTGGGCGATGCGCCACACGCTGGTGGCTATTTTAGCCATCGCTTTTTGACGTGCGGCGATGCGCTCCGGCGTCCAGTCGGCGTTGTCGTCGGCTAGTTTTCGGGTAAGCTCAAAATTGCTTGCCGCAAGCACGGGCTTTTTGACACTGAATTCAGCGTTGCCTACGTCGCGGTTTTGTCCCTTGCTGAGCAGAGCCATATTGCCCAGGCGGTAGGCCATGGCCTCGGCCTCTTCATTGCTAAAAGCCGCCCAGCCGGAAGCGGGGTTTTGAGGTAAAACGTGTTCGACGTTGAAGCTGTCGCTCTCGAAGTCGTAATCTTGTCCATTCACCTGCTTCTCCAGAGCGCAGAGCATGTAGCGGACAATGCGCAGGTTGCGGGAATTAGTGGTGCGGATAATTTTCTCTGAAAAGGCAGCGCGGAATCCATCGTCGCTTGGATAAATAGACTTCATGGCTTCCAATGCCTCAGGCAATGATGTCACGCCACCATTGGAAATTTTCTGCGCAACGCTGTGGTAGACGCGCTCTTGTTCGTGGGTTGGCAGGCTACCGATGACGTTGTAGCGGAACGATATGGTCACGCAACTGCGCAACACGCTTTCAAAATCGCCCGCTGACAATTTTCGGTGCGCCGCCACCAAGAGTGGGAAAGGTTGACGCACGCTAAACATGCGCAAGTTTTGTGCAAAACTCTTGAGATCAGCGGTCCATGACGATGCCTCTGGATTGGTTAAGGCAAGATAAGTGTCCATATCCTCTTCCATGCCTCGCAGTAATTCAAATACCGCTTCGCGACTGGGCACTTTGGCGCGGATGGTTTTGAATAATTCGGACTGGCGTACAAACGTTTTCCGGCTGATCCAGTGCGTTCGGAGAAAGTCTGGGAAGCTCTCGCTGCCCAGGCGACTCACCATGGCTTCCCAACGATCTTCCAGGACTTTCATTTCGTTCGGGTGCTCGTTGTCGCGATGCAGCACCGAGAATAGATAGTTCTTTAGCAGATCAGTAGATGAGAGGCGCACGCCACGTGCATTAAGCGTTTCGAACACTTTGTAGGCATTGAGCTCATCCGTCACGCTGATGACTGTGAAAAATAGCCGGTCACTCATGGTTTCCACGAGGCTGGCCAGTGCAACGCCTTCGTCGCCGCTCGCTTTTTTGGCGTACTCGCGCACACGCTTCTCAAACCACTCAAAAGCTTTGCGCAAGCTGTGTTCGGAGGCGCGGAAGCCACGCTGTGGCAGGTGACCCAATGGCACTAGATAAGTCTGAAAGTAATGGTCGTTATTTCTGTTAAGCGAAAGCTTGGTGCGTGAAACCAGCGTGACGGGATCCAGATAGCCAATGTAGGTTTGCCGTATTTGCTCCATGCGTTGCTGATTATTTTCGGAATTGTTCTGGTCTTCGACCAGGCGCTTGAGATTTTTGAGCGCCGCCAAGACAATCAGTGTCAGGGTTGTCAGTCGCTGCTGGCCGTCAATGACATCAAAGCTCTTCTCATCCTGTGATTGTAGAACCAGATAGCCCATGTAGTGAGCGGGCTCCCCACCTACCTGAATGGTGCCGAGAATGTCCGCCCACAGGTCTTCCCACTCCTCTTCGGTCCAGCTGTAGTCGCGTTGAAAGCGGGGGATTCGGTAGATTAACCCGTTACCGATCAATTTTCGGTAGGTGTTGTTTTCCGTTTTGAAATTGGTGGCAGACATAATATTCTCCTAAGACGGGTGCCATCTTATCAGTTTCCCGCCCAGCCGGCCCGTGGGTCACGCTGCCCGCCCGTGCCAAGACCGATCATTTTGCCAGCGCCGGCAAGCGGAGAATAATTCCTCCCGACTTCGTTTTTATCGCTTCATATCACGATAAAAATTCTCATGCGAGCCTAAGGCCACCAGCAATAATTCATCATGGCCAGCCCTATACGACAAAAGAATTTCTTGTTTATTAATCTTAAATTTGTAAACACGCACGCCCAACAAGTCGCCTTTTTTGGTCTCGCCGATAGTGGGCTCTGCAACGATCTTGTGTACGGCTTCATCGACTTTCTTTCTTGCGTGGGTGTGTAGCTTTTTCACAACTTTTTCAAAGGATGGCGTTGTTTTGATTTTCAAAGCGATCACTCACTGAATTTGTATTCAGAGAGTTGCCCGGCTTTTGCTTCTTCAAGCCCCAGTAGGGTGTCTTGGATAAATTGTAAAGGTAGCTCTGGATTCTCTTCGACCACTTTGCCCAAACGCGCCCAATACTCAATTTGCTTCGGCACGGAACGGTGTTTGGCCGCCGCATGCGGCTTCGCCAATTCAATCAATTCATCAGACAATTTGAGTGCTGTAGACATGATATTCACACCTCACAAAAATTACCTTATACACCAAAAGGAAACCTTTTACAACCAACAATTGATGCTCCAGACCCACTCGACCACCAAGATCCAAAAATAAATGTGTAACGGCATTGGGACAAGAGCTGGCGCAGGAGATCAATCGTAATTCCAAGTGATTTTAAAATCGGTAGTTGAGTTCTTTTGCAACCGGCTTGTGCGACTTCGCATCGTCCGCTTAGGCCGGAAGCAATGTGCTACAGCACCCGCATGAAAGCGACAAGATCTTTCTTCTCGGCTTCACTCAGCTTCAATTCAAGAACAAGGTTGAAGAATTCCACCGTATCTTCCAGGGTAAGCAATCGGTCATCATGCAAATAGGGCGGTGAATCTTTAATGCCGCGTAGCGGGAAGGTCTTGATGGGGCCGTCGGCGGATGCTTTACGACCGTTAATTAGAACCTCGTTGAAGAAGCGCTCTGCCTGCAGATTGTGCATAAGATTGTCAGTGTAGTACGGCGGCGTGTGACAGCTTACGCACTGACCCTTCCCGAAGAAGATTTCTTGGCCGCGCATCTCACTCTCACTAGCATTGGCGAGCTTGAGCTTGCCAAAGAGGTTGAGCTTTGGTGCGGGCGGGAAATCGAGCAATGCCTGAAATTCAGCCATGAAGTGTACCTGGCTGCCGCGTTCTAGGATGTTGGTGCCTTTACGCGCGGCGTCGGCAGGAATGCCATCAAAGTAGGCCGCGCGTTGCTCAAATTCGGTGAAGTCTTCCACTGTTTTGAGCGCTCGTTGCGAACCGAACAGTCGCTGAATGTTCACACCCCGCAGCGACGGTGTGTCGATACGATGGCGATGCTCGTTGGGCCGAATGTCGCCGACCGTGTGGGTGGCCGCCACCGTATGCCCGTTAGCGTGACAGTCGAAGCAGGCAACACCTGGATGGGCACGCACGCTGCGGCGATCGTCAGTCGCGTTGAACTGTTGCTGGGGAAATGGCGTGACCAGCAAGCGCAGTCCCTCAAGCTGTTTGGGATTGAGAGTATCTTTGAACAATTCGTTGAAGTTACTGAGCGTAACCAGTTTTCCTTGCGAAACGTCACCTAAATCCGGTCGCGTCGTCAAATAGATGGGTGCGGGAAATTCGGGAAGCAAGTAATCCGGTAAGTCGAAATCAAGATCGAAGCGAGTCAGGTCGCGATCCGTCTGCTTTTTTGTTTCATCGATAAGAAATTTCGGAAAAACCATTCCGCCCGCCTCATGATGTGGGTGAGGCAACGGCAGAAAGCCAGCTGGCCAGAGCTGCTTTTGCTTGATTTCCTCTGGTGACAAGGCGGCGAGTTTTCCCCATGTTATGCCTTCGGGCAATTTGACACGCACACCTTCTTGCACCGGCTTGCCGCGCGACATGGTTGTACCCTTGGCCGGATGATTAGCAAGGTCGTAGCGTTTTGCCAGCAAGGCCTGTTGGCGCTCCGCGAACTTTGGCTTTTCGGCTTGCAGGCGTTTTGTCAACGTGGTGAAGTCCTCGTCAGCGGCGGCTGCTGCTGAGGCCGTCAGCGCAAAACACAAAATTGCAGTGGTGGGTAATGCGGTTAGAAACCAATGGGTGCGAAATTGAGCGGACATGATGTACTCCTCCGATTTAATCGTGTCGTTATAAAGGCATTGCGCAGGATATATTAAAAGGATTTTTTTTCTGTTCGGTAACGCACACGGGCGTTGGGATTCGAACGCCGCCAAGTTTGTGAAATGAGTTCGTCTGGCCATGGGTTCTAGTGCGAAGATTTTTCGGTTGTGGCTTGCTTAGTTTCTTTTGGCGGCACGAAAAAATCTCGTGGGCCAGCTAAAAAGCGATTCAGGAGCGCACGTAAAAGCGCTGGCCATTGGTGAAAGTGGGTTTGTCGCGCCCTTAATGCCACAAAAAGCGCTAAGGAGAAACTCACTAGTAGGTTTACCGACCCAATGGTTAGTATGCCGACAATAGCCGTCGCAGCCACCTGCCAATTCATTTGGTGGTCGAGACCAACCAGAGACGTGGCGAAGTTCGCCGTAGCGAACGTGACGTGGCGAATATCGATCGGAAGGCCGGTCAAAAACCCGATCATGCCCATGCTGCCAAGCAGGATACCAAAGAAAAAATTACCCATTAGGCCACCGAGATTGATTTCTATATAGGCGGCCAATTTTTTGACGCGGCGTTCGCCCATCGCACGCTGGAGCCAACGCAAACGTGCTATTCGTTCCGGAATGTGGGCGTAGACAGTCTTGTTATCGTAGTAACCCGAGATCAGCCCCGCTAGAAACAAACAAACCCCCGCAATGGCCGCATAAAATAATGCCAAGCTATGAAATGGGTCGATGTCGTGGAGCAAGTGCTCTGCTTTTTCTGGAGAAACGAGATGTTCGCCGAATAGAAAAAAGTAGGACCAAGCTATTAGATAAGCCGTTGGCAGAGCAACGAGTATGTTTCCAAACACAGCAATGACTTGCGTGCGAATAACTTTTGGAATCAGTTCCACGAGGCTCTCCAAGTCGACATTACGGCCGTCCTGACTTTGCAGCTCTGCCGCGATGCGTGCGGCCGTCATCGCTGGCTGTTTAGTGGCGACAGTAAAATGAAAAACATGAATTAGAATAAAGCCAAGGGAATAGTTCATACTAAAAAGAAAGGCTTCAACTAGCGGTGCAGCACGCAGGTAGGAGGTCAGTATTTTGATTAACGCCATAAACCCTACTACGAAACCCGCGCCAGCGGCGGATCTAAACATGGCGTTATATTCGGCGCGATTTTCAGCAATGTAGTGTTCGCCCGTCCTGCTGGAGTTCTCGGTTACGTTGCGCGCAAGCAGGTCAATGTTGCTGCCAAAGAGTTCACGTAAGGCATATTTTCGATGATGCGCCTCGATAAGTTCACGCCCAAGCGTAAGCGCCGTCGAACGTCGTGTCGTCGTTGCGGGTTCCAGCGTGTCGTGAGAGACGTCAACTAATTCGAGGAGTTTGCGAAGGCGATTTATGTTTTGCGTCAAGCGTACCAATAAATAGGTTAACGCAACACTTGTCCCTTTCCGCAATGCATTCTTACGGACTTTTGTTATCACCGCGTCGCATTGTGCCAGTATGACAGCAACATGCTTGGCGTCTTCGGTGGGAATGGGTTTTTCATCGGTGGGATGAACGTAGCTGTCAAGATAGCGGCGAATTTCCGCATTTTGAAATAAAAACGGCGATTCAAAAGCCTCAAGATCCGGTTCGTTACGAATTAATTCCGGCTCCAGTCCCATAGCACTAATTCTGTAAGACAATATTTGAATGGCTTCCAATACCTGATTAAGCATCTTACGTTCAACAAGCAACGCATGATCACCAACCTGGATATCGTTTATGTTAGCCAACACGTCAGTGTCAGCCAACACATCCCACAGCGCAAACCAATCGGCCGACGCGACGGCATTTATCCAAACGTGATCTGTTTTGGTCGGTAATATTTCATCTAGGCAGTCCCTCAAATACGTTTCGTCCACCGCGGGCGGAAGCAAGCGGAACGTTAGCCGTTGGAACAGTTCGCCAAAAAAGCCGTTGTTGGAAAGAATTCCTGTATCAGTAAAAAGGCTAGTTTGATGTCGCGTTGAAACGACGTTGAGCAAATACCGACGTAAAGCAATGGCGTGGATGGGGTTCCCGCGAAGTAGTTGCGTTAGCGTTCTAACATTGGCGGTCGCATCGCCCACCCGTTCTGGTTTGGCCGGGCGAAGTTGTTCAATCAGCTTAGCAATAAGCTTGATGTCGTTCGAATTCGAGTCGAGCGCAATTTGATTCAGAGTCGTTAACATTCATCACAGCCCAGAAATGAAAGTGACGTATAAGATACTATTATTAGGGTGCGCCCGTATGCGAAATCAGCTTTGCGATGGAACCAAAGGCTCACCCTGCCAAAGCATGCTGAACCCTATTTCCGTGCTATCGCTACACAACGCACTCACCGCTTTAAACTTCTCATTGAAAGCGGTATCCGCATGAGATTTTTCATGTTGATCGAATGATGCCCAATAAGTGACGATGGCAACGTCATAGTCTGGTTCATTGACGGAATTGACGGAACCCTCCTGGCTGACAAAGCCATCGTACTTGAAAACCTGCCCAGCGATAAAACCGCCAGTCTGGTTGCCATAGGTCTCCTTCACGACGTGGCACATTTCGCCCAGCGCGAGTTCCACATCGTTGATGGTAATACCGGGTTTGAGTTTGACGGCGTTGAAAAGCATCTTGCTACCGTAAGGAATACTGATAGGATCGAACATAAACTTCTCCACTGAATTATTTGGTTTGTTACCCGCGAATCGACCACTCAGTTTCACCATGACGCACTAGATAAACCTGAGGGCTGTCTGTTTCATCGTCGAGGTGCCTCCTTCATTTCTGCTTTAATTTCTGGCATTCTGTCAAAATTTCTCATCGCCCGTGGGCTCGATGCGCGGTGACTCATTCAGGCTGTGCCTCAATTTACTAATGGCCGTGTAGACAACCCCCCGCGCACGATTCACGCTACCCAACGGTTTATGTTCCGGTAGAGCGTGCCAGGGCGTGTATGAAAGGTTTTCACAAAAAATATTTTGCTGCGGTGAATCGAATTTTTGAGCGGCAATCGTGATTTTGGCGGCTAGCACGGGAGGACTAACGGCTTCCTTCCACTCCACGGTGGATTGTTCAATCGGTGTACTTTCAATATCTTTAAAAGACTGCAGGTAAAAGTTAAAGCACGCATCGCCGGAATTGAGCGTGTTGACCATCGCTGTTTGCAAATAATCCGTGTTCGGCCGAGAAAAAAAACCGGGAGCCTCGGGTCTGTCGTCAGAACAAGATTTGGCAGAGAACTTGATTGCTGTTCTGCCAAGACCGACACCAAGACGGTAGGGTGTCATCGACCAATACTGCTGGTATAGCGGATTTGCGATACGTGTTCCGCCTATTTTTAGCGCCAGACGCGTGTTGTGTAGACCCAAATGCGATACGGCTGCCAGCGTGTTGAGCAGGTTGGGTTTTTCAGAAATAATTTTCTGGTGAAATCCCTTCAGCATCGCAAGATACTGCTGAGGGCTGTCTACAAAGAAGAAGGGATGATTGATCATGATAAAGTCTTGCGTTTTCGCGTCCTTCTCCTCGGAC
>JANOTC010000017.1:0-1778 GCA_031416175.1 Gammaproteobacteria bacterium | reverse complement strand
AAATTTCCGGCCGAATGGGAGGTAAAACTAGGTTCTCCATAGTTTTCCTCGCGCGAGTGAGTGGCGCTTGGTGGCATTCCATAATGGCTCCTCCCCGGCGTGGTTTTTGCTTCCTTTCCGCGCAATCTGTACAATGCGCGGTATTTTCCGCTTTTCAACCCCGGCACCCTTATGAACGACATTAAAAATTTACGCAATATCGCTATCATCGCGCACGTCGATCATGGCAAGACCACTCTCGTCGACAAGTTGCTGCAACAGTCTGGAACTTTGCAAACGCGTGGCAACGTCCAAGAGCGAGTTATGGATTCGAATGACCTCGAAAAAGAACGAGGCATTACGATTTTGGCCAAGAATACTGCCATTCGTTGGCGCGATTATCGAATTAACATCGTTGACACCCCGGGACATGCGGACTTCGGCGGCGAAGTTGAGCGTGTTTTGTCGATGGTCGATAGCGTGTTGTTGTTGGTTGACGCGGTTGATGGCCCGATGCCACAAACACGCTTTGTAACGCAGAAAGCATTCGCCCTTGGCTTGAAGCCGATTGTTGTTATTAACAAAGTGGACCGTCATGGTGCGCGCCCAGAGTGGGTGTTAGATCAGACCTTCGATTTATTTGATCGCTTAGGTGCCACCAACGAACAGCTCGATTTCCCGGTTGTGTATGCGTCGGCGTTGATGGGTTATGCCGGTCTAACGTCAGATGTGCGTTCGGGCGATATGACTCCGTTATTCCAGACGGTCATTGACAAGGTTCAAGCGCCGGAAGTTAATCCAGACGGCCCGTTCCAAATGCAGGTCAGCTCGCTCGACTATAACAGCTATGTCGGCGTTATCGGCATTGGCCGCATCACACGCGGCCGAATTAAGGCGAACAGCCCGGTCGTGGTCGTGGATCATGATGGCAAGCGCCGCCAAGCGCGCATGTTGCAGATTCTTGGCTTCCATGGCTTGGATCGCATTGAAGTGCCAGATGCTCAAGCGGGCGACATCATCGCGTTCACCGGTATTGATGCGTTGCGCATTTCCGACACGATTTGCGACATGAATAACGTGGAGCCGATGAAGCCCTTGGTGGTGGATGAGCCGACGGTCAGCATGACGTTCCAAGTGAATAACTCGCCGTTTGCTGGACGCGATGGTAAGTACGTGACGTCGCGTCAGATTCGTGACCGCCTCATGCGCGAGTTGATCCACAACGTGGCGCTGCGTGTGGAAGAAACGGCTGATCCGGACAAGTTCCGTGTGTCCGGCCGTGGTGAATTGCATTTGGCGATTTTGATCGAAACCATGCGTCGTGAAGGCTTTGAATTAGGCGTTTCACGTCCCGAAGTTATCGTGAAGATGGTCAATGGCGAAAAGCATGAGCCACATGAAATTGTGTCTGCCGACATTGAAGATCAACACCAAGGTTCGGTCATGGAAAAGCTGGGCGCCCGTGGTGGTGATCTGCAGAATATGATTCCAGACGGTCGCGGTCGGGTTCGTTTAGATTACATCATGCCTTCGCGTGGATTGATTGGTTTCCGTACGGAATTCCTAACAGCGACCCAAGGTACCGGTTTGCTACATAGCGTTTTCGATCATTATGGCCCCGTTAAGCGCGGTGATTATGGTCAACGGGTTAACGGCGTGCTGATTTCTAACGGCACAGGACGATCAGTCGGTTTTGGATTGTTTGGCTTGCAAGAACGCGGTCGTTTGTTTTTATAGCCAGGCGATGATATTTAAGAAGGTATTGTCGTAGGCTTTCAATAGCGGCCAAAAGAATTATT
>JANOTC010000016.1:0-5260 GCA_031416175.1 Gammaproteobacteria bacterium | reverse complement strand
CAACCCAACTGACGAGGATAAACAATCATGTTTGCAGCCGAAGCGGTTAGTGCGCTAAAAGCCGGCAATCTCCAGGAGTCACTGCAGAAGTTGCAGCAGGAGATACGCAAGCACCCGGCCGATCCGAAGCGCCGCGTGTTTTTGTTTCAGTTGTTGGCGGTACTCGGGCAATGGGATAGGGCGCTGAACCAGCTCAGCGTCATTGGTGAATTAGACGTTAACGCGATGCCAATGGTGCATGCGTATCGCGAGGCCGTGCGATGTGAATTAGTACGGCAGGACATTTTTGCGGGCAAACGGATGCCGGTGATTTTCGGCGATCCGGAACCCTGGATTGCGCAATTGCTCGAAGCCCTGAGGCTTGGAACGCTTGGCGATTACACCAACGCGCAAAAGGCGCGGGAACCGGCCTTTGATGCAGCACCCATAGTGGCCGGCAGCATAAACGGGGAGCGTTTTGAGTGGTTGGCCGATGCCGACCCGCGGCTTGGCCCCGTTATTGAGATGGTCACAAACGGTAGTTATTACTGGATACCGATGTACAGAATCGGCAGCCTTCGACTCGAGGCTCCTGCCGATCTGCGTGACAACGTTTGGATGCCGGCGCAGCTCACGTTGGTGAATGGCGGCGAGTTGTTTGGTTTTGTTCCCACCCGTTACCCGGGAACTGTTAGTGTGGCGGATGATTCGTTGTTGTTGGCGCACCGCACCGATTGGGTAGAGGCTGCCCCCGAGACCCATCTAGGGCTAGGCCAGCGTATGTTTGCCACCAACGATACCGACTATCCTCTAATGGACGTACGGGCAATTGAATTTGATCCTTTACCCAAATCTGAATCGGCAGCGGGAGCATAGTCTTGGCTAGGGCGTTTGGAGCCTGCTATGGCTGAGCTAAGCGCAAAAGAAAAGCTTCAACCTTCGCTGCTTGATCGCTTGACCGATGATGAGGCCGGCAACACGCAAGAAGCGCGCGACAAGCGCGTATTGTCGATGCGCGGTTTACGAAAAGCGGTCTTGCGTGACCTAAGCTGGCTATTTAATACCACGGGTTTGTCGAGTGTGCAGGACTTAAAATCCTATCCGCTGGTTGCCCAGTCAGTCATTAACTTTGGCTTTCCAGATTTGTCGGGAAAAACCGCGTCGGGCCTCGATTTAGCGGAAGTGGAACGCCGCATGCGCCAAGCTATTTGGGACTTTGAGCCCCGTATACTTCGCGATACGGTGCGCATTCGGGCAAGCACGGCAGAAGAGACTGTTGGAGCACCTAACAGGATAACGTTTGAGGTCCATGGAGAATTGTGGGGACAACCCTTGCCCGAACGGCTTTATCTGAAGACAGAACTCGACTTAGAGATTGGCGAAATTCGCGTGTTTGACAATGATGCGAGAACGCGCTGATGGATACAAAGTTACTGCGTTATTACGAGCGTGAGTTGCAGCATCTTCGGGAGATGGGTGGCGAGTTTGCGCGTGAGTTTCCGAAAATCGCCGGGCGCCTTGGGCTGGAAACCTATGAATGCGCCGATCCTTACGTGGAACGCTTACTCGAAGGTTTCAGCTTTTTAGCGGCACGCGTGCAACTCAAAATTGACGCCGAATTTCCCCGCTTTACCGGGTACTTACTCGAGTTGGTTTATCCGCAATACCTTGCTCCAACGCCGTCAATGGCCATCGTTCAGCTGCAACCGGATTTAACGGAAGGTAGCCTGGCGGACGGTTTTTCCGTGCCGCGCGGAACAGCCTTGCGCAGCTTGTTAGGAAAAGGGGATCAAACCTCCTGCGAATACCGCACCGCGCATGAAGTCAAGCTGTGGCCGTTGGAACTCACGGAGGCCAAGTACTTCACCTATTCAGGTGAGTTAGGCGGCGTAGAATTGTCTCGGCTGGGAACGATTAAAGCGGGCTTGCGTTTGCGGCTTAAATCAACGGCCGGCCTCTGTTTGAAGGATATCGCGCTAGATAAGTTAGATCTTTACCTGCGCGGTAGTGATTCTTTGCCAAGCAAGCTGCTTGAGCAACTGCTTGCCAATGCTGTAGGTATGGTCGTGATGCCAACCAAGCATCCGGCGGCCTGGCATGAAATCGCACCTAAAGCAGCCATTCAACCTGTCGGTTTTGACGACAAACATGCGCTGTTACCCTACGGGGCGCGCTCCTTCCGTGGCTATCGGTTGCTGCATGAATATTTCGCGTTTCCGCAGCGTTTCTTGTTTGTCGAACTTGGCGGCTTGCGAACGGCCGTGCAGCGCTGCGTAGACAAAGAGTTAGATATTATTGTCCTGTTCGATAAACATGAACCGGTGCTGGAACAAAGCGTTAGCGCCGCGAATTTTGGTTTGTACGCGACACCCGCCATCAATCTTTTTCCGAAACGCGCGGATCGCATCCATTTGTCGGATCAAGAGTCCGAGTACCATCTGGTGCCCGACCGCACCCGGCCGATGGATTTCGAGATCTATCAAGTCCTCGACGTGACGGGTTACGGCACCGGTGCCGATGCCATGCGCACATTTAGGCCTTTTTACGCGTCCAATGATTTGCAGGGTGACGGCGACAGTCAAGCCTACTATCAACTCCGGCGCCAACAGCGCGTATTGTCCGAGCGGCAACGCCGCCAAGGTCCACGTTCCAGCTACATTGGCAGCGAAGTATTTTTATCATTGGTGGATGCGCATGAAACGCCTTTTCCCAGTGGCTTGCGGCAGCTCGGAATTGATACGCTGTGTACCAATCGCGACTTGGTGCTATCGATGCCGATTGGGAGCGGCAAAACCGATTTCACGGTTGAGTCAAACGCGCCCGTTCAGTCGGTGCGCTGTTTATCAGGCCCGTCGATTCCCTCGCCATCCCATGCCGAAGGTGAAATGGCTTGGCGCTTGGTTAGCCATCTGTCCCTCAATTATTTATCCTTGATTGACGGTGAGCGACAGGAAGGTGCCGCCGCATTAAAGGATTTATTGCGCCTCTACTGCGCCCAGAGCGATGTTGGCAGTCAACACCAGATTGATGCAATAAAATCAATTAGCGCCAAACCGATTGCTCGGCGCCTGCCGGTGCCGGGTCCAATCAGCTACGGGCGCGGAATACAAATCACCGTGCTTATTGATGAAGCCGCGTTTGAGGGCTTGGGTGTTTTTATACTTGGCGCCGTGCTGGAGCAATTCTTTGCCAAGTACGTAACACTAAATTCGTTTACAGAAACCATCATCAAAACGCCGCGACGTGGGCAAGTGATGAATTGGCCAGCTAGGATAGGGCGATGCGAGATCCTGTAGCCACCTTATCGAACCTGCAAGCGGAGATATCCGGCTACGACTTCTTTGCGGCCTTGCGCCTCATTGAATGCGCCTATTGCGATAAGCCGCGCATCGGGCAGTCGCGGCAGCCACAGGATGATGCTGTACGCTTCGGGCAGACGCCTTCATTGGCCTTTGAACATACGCTGCTCGCAGCGTTAACGCCCGGAGTCGATGGGGCAGCCCCACGGCTGGATGTCAATTTCTTCGGACTGTTGGGCGCAAATGGGCCTATGCCGGTGCATTTGACCGAGTATGCGCGGGACCGTCTGCGCAACTCATCTGACCCGACTTTGGTGCGTTTTCTGGACATGTTTCACCATCGCATGATTTCGCTTTTCTACCGTGCGTGGGCGAGTGCCCAGCCCGTCGTGAGTTTCGACCGATCGGAAGATGATCGTTTTGCAGACTATGTCGCGTCGTTAATCGGGATTGGGATGAAGTCACTGCGCCAACGCGATGCGGCGCCGGATTTTGCTAAATTACATTACGCAGGCCATTTATCCTCGCAGGCACGAAATGCCGAAGGGCTTGGCGCCATGCTTGGCGAATATTTCAAAGTGCCTGTCGTGATTCAACAGTTTGTTGGCCATTGGATGACGCTTTCGCCCGACAGTCGTTGCCGACTCATCAGTGGCCACAAGGCCGAAGTGCTGGGCACCACTACCGTGTTGGGCGGCAAGGTTTGGAACAGCCAGCACAAGTTCCGAATAATCATGGGGCCACTAACGCTAGATGAGTACACGCGCATGTTACCCGGCAGTGCCAGCTTCACGCGCTTAACAGCCTTGGTGCGAAATTACGTTGGCATCGCTTTCGACTGGGATGTAAATCTAATCCTAAAGAAAGAAGAAATCCCCGCCTTCAAGATGGGCAAACAAGCCAAGCTTGGCTGGTTGACTTGGCTTAGTAGTCAGCCGCCGAAGACCGACGACAAACAACTGCTATTGAACCCCAATCAACAGCCCATATCTCAACCTCACACAGCGATGCAAGGATAGTCCATGGCCGAAATTAGTCGCGTTGCCCTATTTGGAAAGCTCAACAGTTTGTGCTATCGCTCAGTCGAGAGCAGCACCATCTTTTGCAAGATGCGTGGCAATCCCTATGTTGAGTTGGTGCACTGGCTGAGTCAGATCCTGCAATTGCAGGATTCCGATGTGCTGCGAATTATTAAACGCTTTGAATTGGACTCGGCCGGTTTGGCGCGCGACTTAACCGCCGCACTCGACCGCCTTCCACGCGGATCTACGTCGGTGACTGACTTGTCATCGCAAGTGGAAGAAGCTGTAGAGCGTGCCTGGGTTTACGGCACGCTGATGTTCGGCGAATCGCAAGTACGCAGTGGCCATTTGATTGTCGGCATTTTGAAAACAACATCGCTGCGTAATTCCCTCTACGCGATGTCGAAGCAATTTGAAAAGATCAAACTCGAAGCACTGACTGAAGAATTTTCACGCTTGTTGGGCGGTTCGCCCGAAGCGAGCATGTCCGCCAGTGATGGCTTCCAAGCCAATGGTGCGGCACCCGGTGAGGCAAGTGGTGCCATTGCGCCTGCCGCGATGGGCAAGCAAGAAGCGCTGAAGAAATTCACCGTCGACCTCACCGAGCAAGCCCGTGGCGGCAAGATGGATCCCATCGTTGGCCGTGACGACGAAATTCGGCAGGTGGTCGATATTCTGATGCGGCGTCGGCAGAACAATCCGATTTTGGTCGGCGAAGCGGGGGTGGGTAAAACCGCTGTGGTCGAAGGCTTCGCGCAACGCATTGCGCGCGGCGACGTACCGCCTAGCCTAAAAGAAGTGCAATTGCTCGCGCTGGATGTTGGCTTGCTGCAGGCCGGCGCCAGTATGAAGGGCGAATTCGAACAGCGCTTGCGCTCGGTGATTGATGAAGTGCAGGCCAGCACCAAGCCGATCATTTTGTTCATCGACGAAACTCACACACTGGTTGGCGCCGGTGGC
>JANOTC010000015.1:0-2248 GCA_031416175.1 Gammaproteobacteria bacterium | reverse complement strand
AAGCAGTTGCCCACACCAACGCAGGGAAAGCAGAAATGACGGACTTTCGCATCGCCGACACGGAACCTTAGATTTGCGCAGAGTGTCAACTATAGCGTAAAGTGTAAACCTGGTTGTAAACTTCAATTGCGAGGGTGTCATGGGCCAGAAAATGAACAATGCGCCTGTCTATTTTACAATAGCGCAGGTTCGGTTCAACCCGATTCTCAATCTGGAAGGCTATCTGGCCGCTATTCAAGACAAGATGCGGGCTGCGCATTTTCCTGACTTCAAACGGGAGACTTTTCAAAGACTTATTGTGCCATTTGGCGTAGGCGAAGCGGGGCAAGCGCCAACGCCGTCTTTCTTGGCACAGGCACGCTGCATTTTTGGCGATATCGAAAGCACGTCTGGTTTTATTTTAGAAAACAACGCATTAACCTTTCAAACGACCGCCTACGATACATTCGACACGTTCTCCAAAACACTACTGGATGGGCTAGGTATTGTTCACGACACGTTGCGGCTCGACTTCACCGAACGCGTGGGGTTGCGATATTTGGATGCGGTGTTACCCAAACCGAACGAATCGTTGTCGGACTACCTCACACCCGAAGTGCTGGGTTTGTCGCAAAAACTTGGCGGTCAGATGGCTCATTCCGTGAGTGAGACGGTTACCCTAAACGCGGTTGGTCAATTGGTCTCTCGGGTGATTATCCAAAACGGTCATGTGGGGTTGCCTGCCGAGCTAATGGCTTTTTCGCCAAAAATAGAACCGCGCTTTACACAACCGGAAGGCTGTCACGCCATAATTGACGCGGATGCGTTTTATGAAAAGCGCGAAGCGTTTAATTTGGAAAGGCTTGGGGCTAAGTTACTTGCGCTGCATGATGATGTGATCAAGAAATCGTTTGAAGCAACCGTAACGGCTCACGCACTGGCCGTTTGGGCGTAACAGAGTGGGAGGAATAATGGCCACGACTCTTAGCTTCGGGGGCGGTTGGTTTAGTGATCGCCAACCGTCGACAGGCACCCCTACAGGACTAAGCAGAGCTGCAAACTACGTTTTAGCGGCAACCATCCTAGCCGGCGCAGGCACCGGCGCGCTCGTGGATGATCTAGACTGGTGGCGGCAAAATCGGCTCAACGATCCGTTGATTAATTCTTCAAGGTCGCCGGTTGTTGAGATAACAGTTACAAGAACCCCGGCAGAGGATCTTGAACGAATTCGTGAAGTTTTGTCCCCCGCCATGTCCGATCTTGCCAATACGTTGGCCGTTTCTCGACAGGCTGTTTATAACTGGCTGAACGGGGAGCAACCCAAGCCAGAACACATTGCGAAGCTACGCGACCTTGCGTGCGCCGCGGATATGTTTGCCGAAGCCAACATTCCGGTGACGGGTGCCCTGATGAAGCGCAAGCTGATGGAAGGTAAGAATTTATTTGAAATTACACAAGACGGTGGCTCGGCGCGTGACGCGGCGCAATGGCTCGTGCAGATTGTCCAGCGGGAACTTGAACAGCGGGAGATGATGGCGGGCCGATTTGCGAACCGAAAGAACCCCCGGTCAGCGGAGTCAGATTTTCCGGTCGGCAATGACGCGAGGTAAGTGATCGTTATGGCGGAGTGGACTAGAGAGACGCCATGGCGACAAGGCCACTTACTCACGGACGCGGCTGTAAAAGCACTGAATTTGGTACACCCGAATTATCCCGGCGACACCGTTGTTATCGTGGCCACCCACGATTGCGACCTTGCTCAACTTGTTAATATTGAACCGCTATTAGAAGTGGTCGTTGGTCGCCGAATCGCCGACGCCGATGGTAACTACACCCACGCAAAGACAGCTCGAATTCTCCATGTCGGGTTCGTCGGTGATGTGCCGTTGTTAGCTGAGTTCGTTGCTATAGCCAAGTGCAGTGTCTCCAAAGAAAAGCTGGTCGATTTCGAACCCACAGCGGAGCACCGGCTTTCTCCGTCAGGTCGGTCGACATTCCAGCGCTGGCTGGCATCGCGGTATCGGCGTTCCGCTTTTCCCGATGAGTTTGAACGTCGGCTGGTGCGCGAAACCAAGCTTGCCGAGCGCATCGTCAAGGCAGTAAAACCACATGGCGACAAGATTACTGCTGTGCTGTTCGATGTGGATGAGGGGCAGGATCTTGTCAGGGCCGGTGCCGACGATGCGTATGTATTGGATATTACCTTGCTCCACGCTGTCGAGCCGGACTACGGTGCGGCGGACCTGGCAGCTAATGCAGCGAAATCGGC
>JANOTC010000014.1:0-2692 GCA_031416175.1 Gammaproteobacteria bacterium | reverse complement strand
CTAATCCTTTAGATTTAATGTAGCTGGTGGGATACAGCATTTCCTGCATGCCAGGACCACCGCGCGGCCCTTCGTAGCGAATCAAAACGACATCGCCAGGCTTTATTTTATCACTCAATACGCCTTCGACAGCCGCGTCTTGGCTTTCGAAAATGCGTGCCTTACCGTTGAATTTCAATATGCTCTCATCGACACCGGCTGTTTTGACCACGCAGCCGTCTTCGGCGATATTTCCGTACAATACGGCCAAACCACCCTCTTTGCTGTGCGCATGTTCCAAGTTACGAATACAGCCGCCACTGCGGTCGACGTCCAGCGTTGGCCAACGTTTACTTTGACTAAATGCTTGCGTAGTGCGCACGTTACCCGGTCCAGCGCGGTAAAATTCCTGCACGCTGGCATCCGTTGTGGTGGCCACGTCCCATTTTGCCAACGCGTCCGCGACGGTTTTACTGTGCACAGTGGGAATATCCGTATGCAACAGATGCGCGCGATTGAGTTCGCCCAAAATGCCCATCACCCCGCCTGCGCGATGTACGTCTTCCATGTGGTATTGCTGTGAACTTGGCGCCACTTTGCATAGGTGCGGCACTTTACGCGAAAGACGATCAACATCGTCCATGGTAAATTTAATGCCGCCCTCCTCCGCTGCTGCCAGAAGATGCAAAATGGTGTTAGTTGATCCACCCATGGCAATATCTAAGGCCATCGCGTTTTCGAATGCATCGAATGTGGCGATATTTCGCGGCAATGCCGTGGCATCGTCTTGTTCATAATAACGCTTAGTCAAGGTGACAATAGTACGCGCCGCTTCTAGGAATAATTCTTTACGGTCAGAATGCGTTGCTAACATACTGCCGTTACCCGGCAGACCTAAACCCAAGGCCTCAACCAAGCAATTCATTGAATTGGCGGTAAACATGCCCGAGCAAGAGCCGCACGTTGGGCAGGCAGAACGCTCGTAAGCCTCGGCATCCGCATCACTGACGTCGGGATTGGCGGCGTTGACCATGGCGTCAACGAGATCGAGTTTCTGCATTTTGCCGCCGATGACGGCTTTCCCGGACTCCATGGGTCCGCCGGAGACGAAAATGGTGGGAATGTTTAGGCGCAATGCGGCATTGAGCATGCCGGGCGTAATCTTGTCGCAATTAGAAATGCACACCAGTGCGTCAGCGCAATGCGCATTGACCATATATTCAACCGCGTCGCCGATTAATTCGCGCGATGGCAGGCTGTACAGCATGCCGCCGTGGCCCATGGCAATGCCGTCGTCAACCGCGATGGTATTGAATTCCTTGGCAACTGCGCCGGATTTTTCAATTTCACGCGCGACCATTTGGCCGAGATCTTTCAAATGGACGTGGCCGGGCACGAACTGGGAAAAGGAGTAGGCGAAGGCGATAATAGGCTAACCGAAGTCGCCATCGGTCATGCCAGTGGCGCGCCAAAGGGCGCGGGCACCGGCCATATTACGGCCATGAGTAGTCGTGCGTGAACGATAGGCTGGCATTGTTTTGGTCCTGTGAAACAACCGAGGTAGGATTTTAACCTAACTTGGGGGAATTGACCTATTTCTGTGACGCGGAGTGCTAAGTCGAACAGCGTAACTGCACGAGTATTGGGGTTACATAGTCTCGTGCCGACATTTTTTAGGGAATTAACGTCAGCGTCTGCGGAGGATACATTCTAATCCAATGTTTGGGAGGGGGCGTGCAATGAGGTATGCCCATGTTGGCTCTTGAAACGATTAACAAGGAAATTGACCGGTGTTATACTTTGCACCTATAGACACGTTTTTCCCAAATCAAAAATTCCGAGGGTTCCGGCTTAGAACCCCATTTAGCAAATTAATTTGTCGTAATCACCTACTTCACCTTGGCGGTCGAACGCATATTGACGCCGATTCGACGAACACAATACCGGATGAATTTAACATGACAGCTTCGCAGATTTCACGGCCTTGGATACCCTGGGTGCTTGTGCCAGGTTTAGTCTTTCTTGTCATTGGCGCGTTCATCGCCTTTATGCCACGTGGCTACAGCGTGAATCTGGGGCTGATTGGTCAGGGTCGTCCTGCGGTTGTACAAGTGTACGACGACAATGCAGTCCACAGTCATGAATTAATGGAAGCCTTCAACAAGATCCGAGACGACTATGAAGCCCGTGTAGAATTCTTAGTGGCAAACCTAAGCTTGCAAGAGGGGAAAAGCTTTTCCAAGCGGTACAATGCGGATGCGATATCGATTGTATTCTTCTCCCCAGAAGGTAAAGTCCTTCACACTCTCAGTGGCTTGCAGACGCCAGAAACGCTGAAAAAGGCCATAGAACAGGCCTTTTCGTTGTAACGTTAACGCAAGCGATGTCAATGCACACCGATGGATGAATGAGCCGTGTTGCGTATTCTGGCACGGTTCAAATCAGGGTACCACCAAGGTACCGTCATAGTCCGCTGCCTATCACTCAACGCCTTCAATTAATTGCCGTTTTCCGGTTGGCATAGGCTAGTCTCCTGGTACCCAACACACACCGTTTTTGAACCGTGCCATTTTGATCGCCATACACGCTCCCTTATCCGTGGCCAATTGGAACGAATCCATGCCTGGAGGGGAGTGTATGGGGGTATTCAGTGGTGCCGAAGAGGTGAATCGAACACCCGACCTACTGATTACGAATCAGTTGCTCTACCGAC
>JANOTC010000013.1:0-3397 GCA_031416175.1 Gammaproteobacteria bacterium | reverse complement strand
GCCAGCAGGAAAGTGCCGTCGGGGCGATGCAGGACTGCGACTGCAACCTCAACATGGTTTGATTTTTCATGCAAATTATTCATTCACTCTCTTATTTTCAACTCAATTTCAATATTCAAAATTGTTGCGGCAACCACTTTTTTCACATTAATCGCTGGCTGCCTGGAACAATCCACAACGGCAAAAAAAGACAAAAATAACGCTGAAAATAAGGCGTTTATACAGAGAGATAATTCAGGTCAATTAGTGTTAGCAGCACCAAAAGCCAATACGCTGATACCTAAAATTTCCAAAATTGTTTCGCCTCTGGCAGCACTGCCGCCACATACCATTGCTGATCATCTAAACTATCAACCCAATCATGTACGCGGTGCGCGAATTTATGACGATTTTCTGATTGAATTGGATAAAACAGCAGATATCACTGTTAGGAATCCACTCTTAGACGCTGCGAATGAGAAAGCCTTGGCCGCTAAAATATCGGCGCCGAAAAGCTACCGTTGCGGTTATTGCCATGGCTATGACTATGAAGGCACGGTGTTCACCTGGAACGGCGGCACAACGAACAATCTTTTGGAATTGCGTGACGTTCGCGGCAAAACTGAAGAAGACATCATCAATTTTCTCTTCACGGGATTCAAAATTGTCGATAGCACTGGAAAAGTAACAACAGCGCATGATTATTCAGCCTTGCTTACTGCGCAAGCAATGGTTGACGTTGCCGACTTCGTAGTAAACGAAATTTACGACACTCACGTTTATATTCGTGCGCCATCCAGTGAAAGCTTGGGCGACATGACCTCTGGAACGGCGTTATACACGAGCGCTGCGACCAGTCCACCGGGGATAAGCCCGGTCATAAAAATGGACGGCTCTAACTACAACTGCTTAGACTGCCATGGCAGTGACGGTAAAGGTCTCAACGCAACCACACCTTTTGTCAAAGTAATTGACCTCCCCGCTTTGGCTTGGCAGGAATCTTTCAAATTCCTCCACCGCAGTTTGTTCGGCACCCCCCGCTCTTTGGCAAAGGTAAAAGACGGGAGTCTAACGTTACCCAATTACATGCCCGGATTCTACGAAACAGTGCTAACGGATGGATTACATTTCGGTGGCCCTGAGCAAGGTGCGGCTACGTTGAAGTACATTCAGTCTATGACGCCTGTTACGCCTTAAATGTTAATGCAAAACTCGCTGCCAGCGTTTATAGCTGTGAACAGTAACGGGGCGCGAGGGTTTAGAATTATCAGCAAATCTCCCCCTTAAACAAGCTCGACAGGAAATCCCTCACGGACAGTATCGTCACGCCATTTCTGACAAGCTTTTTGTCTCCACCATAAATTCCGTACATCGCCACAACCTCCACTTTCCCGCTGTCATGTAGATCACGCATTGCCTGCTCCCACTTCGCATCCCATTTTGCCGAGAGCTTTATCTCCAACAGAATCACCTTGGCTTTTTTCGACACAGTGGCTTTCTGTAGCGTAATTACGAAGTCGATTTCGAGATTGCTGGGCGTGTTGTAGTAGGAAATTTCGCGATCTATATTTTTCGCACTGTGGTAGCAACGAATTTCGTGCAGGATGAAGGTTTCAAGCGCCCGCCCCTGCCACTCCCTGTCCATCGGCTCATCAAGCAGAGCCGCCGCGGCGCGAGCAACGCCGCCATCGAACCAATAGAATTTCGGATGGCCCAATTCGCGCACTTTCACGCGAGGTCGAAACGATGGCACCCAATGGCCCAGAAGCGTATCCGTGAGAATCGAGAAGTAGCCGGTGACGCTTGGCCGCGGCACCACCGCCTCAGTGGCGATGTGATTCATGTTCACCACTTGCCCGTTCATTAACGCCGCAACTTCCAAAAAGCGCACAAAGGGTTCGATTTTTCGCACCATACCTTCTTCTTGAATTTCTTCTTTCAGATACGTAGCCACGTACGTTTTCAAAATATCTTTGCGGATGGCCGGTCGTGTAACAACCAACGGCAACGTACCGAATTCGAGCGCAGCATCGAGATTGAAGGCGTCGCCCAGTTCAAAGGATGAAAGCGCGTCTAGTTTGCGGGTAATCGCGCGCCCGGCAAGGAGGTTCGCACCTTGCCTCTTCAATTTTCTAGCCGAAGTACCGGAAAGCACGAAATTGATTTTGTGCGACTCCATCAAACTGTGAACCTCATCAAGCAAGGCCGGCACTTTTTGCACCTCGTCTATCCACACCCAAGCATCGGCGCCGAGAGTTCCGACCATGTCACGTAGCAGACCGGGATTACGGATAAATGCCAAGTATTGCGTGCTTTGGAGCAAATCGATTTCGATATCCCATGGCCGAAGCGTCTTGAGCCAAGTGGACTTACCCACACCGCGCGGGCCGAAGAGGAAGAATGAATAGTCAGGGGCTTCTAGGGTGCGCTTGAAAGGGATCATGACGGCTTCTGTAAACATAATATAAAAATGCAGTTCATTTTTATATTATGTTTACGTGCCCGCCGGAAATCAAATTCGTATCCGGTCAATTCCAGGGTAATTTAGTTGCAGACATGCGCCGAGAGCGGCCAGGCAAGATTTCGCACCTCCCCGACCACCAATCTGAACGGCACCAACTTGGAGCTTGCGTTATGGCTTAAATGACTGTCGCGTTAACAAAGCCGACTTTAGGCCAAGTCGCCTTGCAGCGGTAAGAGCAGAATGTTACAGTTACTACAAATGTAGCAGATTAAAAAGGATAGCCCCATGAGCATGCCGGTACGTATCGACGAAAGCCTGTACGAACAAGCCAAAGCCTGCGCCAAAGCCGAGCACCGCAGCATCGCCGGTCAGATTGAATTTTGGGCTAAGGTAGGCCGCGCGGCCTTGGACAATCCCGATTTGCCGGTCAGCTTCATTGCTGAAACACTGATTTCAATGGCCGAGCCACGAGAGCAGGCTACGCCGTTCGTCCCTCGTAGCCGTGCGGCACCCAAATGACTTACACCGCCCTACAGACGGCGAGATTTGGCCGCCAGTACAAGAAATTACACGACAATGTAGCGGTGGACGTAGATGGAGCCGTAAAAGTAATTGCCGCCAACCCGGAGCTTGGCGAACGCAAAAAAGGAGACCTGGCCGAGCTACGTGTCTACAAATTTCACAGCCAAAATCAGCTCTATTTGCTGGGATACACGGTAGATAATCAGGTGCGCTTAGTCTACCTGGAAGCCATCGGCTCGCATGAGAATTTATACCGCGATTTGAAACGCTGAGGTCAAGGCCCAAAAGTCCGGAATTTATCCGAAGCCTCTCTAGTCCACGGAAAAACCAAAATGAAATGCGCCGAAAATCCGACATACGGAAACACAATCCCTCATGCTACACTCGCCCACTATAAGGCCTTGCGCGGTTCCAGTCTAGTGGGGCTTAGTT
>JANOTC010000012.1:0-3263 GCA_031416175.1 Gammaproteobacteria bacterium | reverse complement strand
GCATGCGAAGTACCGGGCAGCCATGCTCCGTTTTTCTGACGAGAGCCAAGCGCCTGCGCCTGAGGCGATTGTTGTTGATAGCCGAAGCAATTCGGGCGCGGGCACCTTGGTGCTGCACCTCTGCGCATTCCCCGCATCGGCGGGACCCGTCCTGGCGAGGAAAGGCCGGATCATCGCCTTCCTTTGCGAACTCAATCACCAAGTGGAAGCGCAGTTCGCAACGCGCCTGCTGCGCGTCGCGCTCGATCTGACGCCAATGGAGGCCGCTGTCGCCCTGAGCTTGCGCGAAAGTCACGACCCGATGCAGGTTGCACTGGAACTGGGTCTGGCCATCAGTACCGTGCGCTCGCACCTGAAGCATCTGTTCCACAAGACACAAACTACGAAGCAGAGTGAATTGCTGCGGTTGGTGGATCGATTGCTATCGGGGGTTCCTGCTTGAGCCTGCGCCGAGCAGGTGCTGCTCCGAAGAGGTCCGCCGGCGCGATCCACCTGAAGGCCTCGAGCATGAATTCAGGGCAACGAGTCCAGGGTTCCGAACAAGCCCCTCGACGACGCAAGTGAAACTGGAGTGCCAATTGGGTCGAGTGCATTAAACGAATAGACGATGTCGAAGTTGGTATACGTGCCTGGCACGAGACGCAGGAAGAGAATCTGAGTGTCGTCGTTCGAGAAATGACTCTTCATGCCTCCGCTGTTGGAGCGTCGAATGCTAAAAGCGCCTGGGATAGCGCCATCGGGCAGCGCGTACTCAACAATCGTGCGGACGCTGCTCGAAGGCGGCGTCCCGGTGGAGAAAATGATCGAGTTCCTGGTCCTTGCCACATCAAAGTCTTCAACTCCAAATAGGTAATTGTCGATGAAGAACTGATCATCGTCGGTAAACATGCTCTCCGGCATCCGGGTAACGTCAACGTCGCTATTGCTGTCCAGGAATGCACGTCGAATGTCATTCACGTAGGGTGAGCCGCCGGCGAGCAGGAAGGCGAATTCATTGCTCCCTGTCCAGCGCGCCTGCAGAATCGTTGGGCGGCCCGACAGGCTCGCTGTCCACAGCAGCTTTTTGTTGGTTCCGTCGCTGGAAATGAGGTAGACATCAGTAGGACGCGTGAGGTTGGCGTTGGTCGTGCTCTTGATGTATAGAATCTTGCTTCCGTCAGGGGAAAAATCAAGAAAATGGCTGCCCTGATGCGGCGCGCCGACAGAATCGAGGGTGACTAAATCCAGGTAGGTGATTGACGTGGGAAGCACCTTGAAGCGCAGCATCTTGAGAACACCACCCTGCGTGAACGCAATCTTTCGGATGGTAGGGGCTGAAGGATCAACCGGCGCCAGGTCGATCGCGCCAAAGCGAGCCTTGCCGATCTTGTAAACGCTTACGCGCTTGGACCCGTCTGCATTTGCCACATACAGGTTGTCTGCATTTTTTTCGAACGAGGTGTAGGCAATCTTCGGATCGTAAGTGGTCTGCGCCAGCGTGGACATGGACGCAAGAACTGCAAGCGTGAAGGCGAATATTCGGAACATGGCTACCTCCCGTCAGCCCGCACTGGACCGGGCAGTGAGGCGAGCCTAGACCTCTCCCACGGCGCGCGCATCCTCCAAATGGGGGAGGCCGATCAACTCCCTACGGCTTGCGGCGCGTGACTCGATCTTCAGCAGGTGTTTACGCTACCTCGCCGGCCGCCCGTCCCGAGGCCCAGGCCCACTGGAAGTTGTAGCCGCCCAGATGACCGGTCACGTCCACCACCTCGCCGACGAAATACAGGCCGGGCACGAGTTTCGATTCCATCGTGGTCGAGGACAGGCCCTGTGTGTCCACGCCGCCCAGCGTCACCTCGGCCGTGCGGTAACCCTCGGTGCCACTGGCGACGATCGGCCAGTGCTGCAGGCGTTCACCGATTTCCCGCAGGTGCGGCGCGTCTATCTGCTTCATCGGTGCGTTATCCAGGAACACCTCGCACAGGCGTTGCGCGAATCGCTTGGGCAGCGCGTCGGAAAGCACCGTTTTCAGTTCCGCCGCAGGATGCAAAACGCGTTGTTCCGCCAGCCACCGCGGCGCATCACGCCCGGGCAACAGGTCGAGCAGCAATTCCTTGCCCGGTTCCCAATAAGAAGATATCTGCAGGATGGCCGGGCCGCTCAGGCCGCGATGCGTCACCAGCATGGCGTTGTCGAAGCGCGCCTTGCCGCAACGCGCGGATACCGGCAGCGCCACGCCTGCCAGTTCCGCGTAATGTTCCAGGTGCCTGCCGCTGAGCGTGAGCGGCACCAGGCCGGCACGCACGGGCAGCACGGCATGGCCAAACTGTTTCGCGAGTTCGTAGCCGAAGCCGGTCGCGCCCATGCTGGGAATGGACAGGCCGCCACTGGCGACTACCAATGACGCCGCCCGCATCCGACCCTGCGTGGTCTCGAGTTCGAAACCATCGGCAGTCCGCGTGACTTTTTCAATGCTGCAACTGGTGCGGATGTCCACGTTGCCCAGCCGGCATTCCTCGAGCAGCATCGCCACGATCTGCTTCGACGAGTCGTCGCAGAACAATTGGCCGAGTTCCTTCTCGTGCCAGGCGATGCCATGGCGATTGACCATTTCGGTGAAATCGCTTGGCGTGTAGCGGGCCAGCGCGCTCTTGCAGAAGTGCGGATTCCCCGACAGGAAGTTGGCCGGCGTGGTGCCGGTGTTGGTGAAATTGCAGCGGCCGCCGCCCGACATCAGGATCTTCTTGCCGCAGCGGTTGGCGTGTTCCACCAATCGCACGCCACGGCCGCGCTGGCCTGCCACCAGCGCGCACATCAGGCCGGCGGCACCGCCGCCGATGACGATCACATCAAGTTGCATGAGGGCATTCATGTAGGAGCGGCTAACGCCGCTCCCACACTCCGGTCAGATCTGGACGAGTTGCTTGCCGAAATTCGCGCCCGTGTACAGGCGACGCAGCGCTTCGGGGAAATTTTCCAGGCCGGTCACGATGTCGAGCTTGCTGGTCAGCTTGCCGGCCGCCACCCACGGCGCCATCGCCGTAATCGCCTCTTCGGCGCGATGCAGGTAGTCGATGACGACGAAGCCCTCCATGCGACCGCGTGCCGAAATCAAGGACAGGTAGTTGGCCGGGCCGCGGGTTTCGCCGCCGGCGTTGTACTGCGAGATGCCGCCGCACAGTACGACGCGCGCCTTGAGGCGCAGGCGCTTGAGTACCGCGTCCAGGATATCGCCGCCGACGTTGTCGAAATAGACGTCCACGCCATCGGGGCAGTGTTCG
>JANOTC010000011.1:0-1901 GCA_031416175.1 Gammaproteobacteria bacterium | reverse complement strand
GAATAAGTTCTCGTAGTCGGATGGTTCTATATGACGAATGCTAATGCCCTCAATCGCTACACCTCGGGTAGATAACGTTGGAATAGCCGGTTACGGGCCGTGCCGAAAAACGGCGCTGATCGTGACCAAGGCGACAAAATGAAATGCGTCACGCGCTTATCATGCGTGACTGTTTCGAAGTTTATATATGTGCGTATCATGATATATGCCATTTACTATCAAATTACTCTTTCTGTGTTCACTGGCAAAAAATCCATTCTTTCCTAAAATAGCGGCAGATGGAAAATTTTTCGGATCAATTTCAGCTATGATCGTTTTGAGGCCTAGTCGCTTGAAGCCGAAATCAACTACGGTCTTCAACACCTCACCGCCATACCCATTACCCCAATATTGGGGATTTAGGATGTAGCCAAGTTGAGCCTCTTTTTGTTCGATGTTCCAGCTATGAAAACTACATTGCCCGATTAGCGTCTGAGACTCCTTTACCACTACGCCCCAAGAAATGCCTTGCTGGATATGCCACAGCTCCAGCATACGACTAATCGCTTTTAACGTGACTGACACATCGCGGTGCGGCGCCGAATCCCAATGTCTCATCGCTTTTTCGTTGGAGAACACGTCATAGAGCGCCGTCGCATCGGATTCAGCCAGCTCCCTCAAGACGATCCTTTCCGATTCCATTGCAGGAAAACTCACAATTGCAACGTACCTATCTTTTTCGCATAATCTGCGTCGATTTTCGTAGCGCAACGGCGCGGTTTGAGGTCGTCGCGACCGAAGGAAGTGCTTAGTACAAAGGCAACTCCCTCATGCCTCGACGTTTCACTTGGCCAACTCGCTCCCTCTTCCTTCGGCGTATTTCGGCAGCTCATCTTCTAGTTCTACCCAGTTGGCTTTCGAGCCAACGTAAATATGCGCGTCTGGTCTCAAAGAAATATCTTCGTCCAGCGAACCCAGCGCAAATTCAACAAATTGGTGATCGTCAAGCGACGGCGAAAACGTCAAACTAGAACCGCAAAGACTACAAAATTGCCGCGTAGTATTATTTGGCGCCGTATAGTTGCTCAAAAGGTCCTGGCCACTAAGCCAGCAAAAATCTTCAACCTTAGCCTGACCAAACGTTGCGAATGCGGCGCCATGGAATTTACGGCACATGGAACAATGACAGTGCGCCATACTTGGCTCAATTTGAGCGACTCTATACGTTATCGACCCGCATAGGCACGAGCCACACCAACATGTTTGCTTTGCCGGACTCATAGGATAAGTGCGCCAATGTGTCTGAAAATGTACTCGTTACTATAGACCAAAGTCGCAAAGTTTCCGAGGGCGCCGTCAATTTGCGCATCCCGACTGAAGGGCACTATTTGCACTTCACGATATAAGGATGTCGCATATACTGAAAAAGCGGAAGCCCGAAAGAAACGCCAACTAAAAATGTGCCCAGGAATAGCGTGCGCGCATTCATGGTTGTTGAGCCTAACATTCACTGGCGGGATGGGTGACTAGCGAGAATCGTTTGACCATATGGGTTGCCACCATCGACACAGTATCTTGGGGATGTAGGTCCGCCGGGCCGCCTTCGGTCGGTAGCTCAGGCTACGCAATCCGGCTGAGAGCGCGGCTATCCGCGCCTCCACGCCGTGTGCATAGTCCGCTTTCCTTACCTTATCGATTCCCGTGGCCTTGTTTCCCGGTTGAGCATCAAAGCTGTGCTTTAGCCCTTCTGGGTTGCTGAGCACCCCCATTAACGCGTTGTACTGCGGTTGTGGGTGCAGTTGTGCCCATCGTGTGAAACGAACAAGTTGTGTGTCCATGCGCAGAATCCGCTCGGTGTCGGGGCATATATCCCCTGTTCGTTGTCTCAAACCGGCGCCCCTTCGCTCCCGCAGAATTACCCG
>JANOTC010000010.1:0-2349 GCA_031416175.1 Gammaproteobacteria bacterium | reverse complement strand
ACCGTTTGGTCCACCGCCGTTCAATTGCGGCAAGGGGATGCGGTTCATGTCGGACGACCCATCGCCAACACACAGCTTTATGTTTTAGACGAACAACAACGACCGCTGCCACCCGGTTTCTTGGGTGAGCTATGGATAGGCGGAGCAGGCCTCGCCCTGGACTACTGGTTGCGTCCGGATTTAACAGAAAAGCAATTTCGAACGCTTGCGACATTACCAAACGCAGGGCGCGTTTACCGCACGGGTGACCGAGTGCGTTGGTCTTCTAACGGCAAGTTGGAACATCACGGACGCCTGGATTTTCAGGTTAAGTTGCGCGGTTACCGAATTGAATTGGGTGAAATCGAGACAGCGTTGCGCAGCCAGCCCGGCATCACAGACGCGGTCGTGATCATTCGCGAAGACCGTGCCGGTGATCCGCGTTTAGTTGCCTACGTGGTTGCTGAATCGCTCATGGCGAGCAGTTTGGCCTCGGCACTACGCGCGGTTTTGCCTGCGTATATGGTGCCGTCCGCCTTCGTGCGACTTGACGCATTGCCCCAAACGCCTAGCCGAAAGGTAAATCGAAAAGCGTTGCCAACGCCGGAACAAAATCACGGTCAGGCTGAAAATTTCACTGCGCCACGTGATGCGATTGAAATTCAATTGGCAAACCTATTCTCTGATTTACTTAACCAACATGCAGTCAGTATTCACGACAATTTTTTCAACTTGGGTGGACACTCTCTGTTAGCGGTGCAGTTGGTCGCGAAAATACGTGGTTTGTTTGGCGTCGAGCTTCCCGTTTCAGAACTCATTCAACACGGTAGCGTGGCGGAACTTGCGGTGCGTGTGCAAAGCGACGCGGCAGTAATTCCATCCAGCTTGTTGACCCTAAAACATGGGAAGGGCGTGCAACCGCTTTGGTTATTTCACCCCATCGGTGGCAACGTATTCTGTTATTTAGAACTGACTCGTCAGCTTAGCTCCCATCGTCCCGTGTTAGCGTTTCAGTCACCAGGCTTGGACACGGAAGAGGGAACGGAAGTCAGCGTCGATGCCTTGGCTCGCCGTTATTTGGAGCAGTTACGTAAACATCAGCCGCATGGCCCTTATTTGTTGGGCGGATGGTGTTTTGGTGGCGTGATCGCATTCGAAGCTGCACGTCAATTGCGCGATGCGGGTGAATCGATTGAGGGCATCGTGATGATCGACACCCGCGCCCCGATACTTGCCAATGTACCAAAAGACGCGGATGACGCAACGCTACTCGCATGGTTCGCCCGTGATCTCGCAACGCCATTTGGTAAAACGTTGCATATTGAACCAACCACGCTAAGAGCAATGCCCGCCGAGGCGATGTTTCCTTATGTGTTAGCGGCCGCCAAAGCGATTGAAGTGTTGTCGCTGGGCGCTGACGATGCCCAATTGCAACGCTATTTCAGTGTGTACATCGCCAGTGGAATTGCTTTGCAGACCTATTTTCCTGCGGCTGACACGCTTCCCGTTTTGCTCTTACGGGCGCGCGACGAGCGCGAAGACTTTGGACCCAGTCTGGGATGGTCACAATTAGTGCCATTCACTTTACAACAAATGGAATTGGCGGGCGACCACAATTCAATCATGTACGCGCCGCAGGCCAGTGCGGTCGCGGCTGTCATTGACAATCACTTCAAAATTAAGCCCATGCTGGGAGTTTCCTTATGATACACGCTGAATATACCTACACGTTACCTGTGTCTCCTGCAGTCGCTTACCCTTATTTGGCTAACCCAGCCAATGACGCAGAATGGCAGAGCTCTTGTGTTGAGAGTGAACTGTTAGCGTCGGAGCCAATAGTGGGCAGTCGCTATCATATTTGTTTTAGTTTTCTTGGCCGAACCATGAAGTTCGTCGGCGAAATTACCCAGCTAGAACCTGATCAGGAATATGCATTCAAAGTCATCGAGGGTTCTTTTCACTACGAAGGACGCTATTCATTTCGTCCACACGTTGAGGGCACGGAAGTACGCTGGCAATTTTCTGCCGATCCGGGCAGGTTCTTCGGTATTCTTCCGCCCGCACTTTTGCGTAAAGTATTGGTAAGCCAAATCGAGAAGGATGCTCTCACGTTGGCGCGTCGGTTGACCTCTGGGGTCGCTGACGGTGTTCGAAATTAGATTGACTATTGGGAAAGGGAATTATGAATAGTTACGTACAAGGTTTATTGCGCTATCGCCTGTTTGTGATTGTCGCCATGCTGGCGATGACAGCGGTATTGGGCGTGTTTGGCGCGGGTCTTAAAGTCGTCATCGACCCGGCCACGTTGGCGCCGCAGAATCATCCTTATATCAAGGCGACGAATCGCGTAGCTGAAGTGTTTGGTTCGAA
>JANOTC010000009.1:0-3824 GCA_031416175.1 Gammaproteobacteria bacterium | reverse complement strand
CGTCCGCCAGCGGCTGGTGCGGCGGCGATAATGCGGTTAGCCAGGCGGCTCAACGGCAAGGATTGCAGCCAAATTCTGCCAGGGCCACGTAACGTGGCAAAGAACAAGCCTTCGCCGCCGAAGAGTGCTGTTTTCACCTTGCCGACATATTGGATATCGAAGGATACGGAGGGTTGGAAGGCAACTACGCAGCCGGTATCTACACGGAGAATTTCGCCTGGCGCCAAGGTTTTTTCCATTAAAGTGCCGCCCGCGTGGATGAAGGCCATGCCATCGCCATCGAGCTTCTGCATGATGAAACCTTCGCCACCAAACAAGCCAACACCCAATTTTTGCTGGAACGCGATGCCGAGTGACACACCCTTCGCTGCGCAAAGAAAAGAATCCTTCTGGCAAATCAGGGCGCCACCGACCGTGCGCAAATCCATCGCCAAGATGTTGCCTGGGTAGGGCGCTGCAAACGCGACGCGGCGTTTGATCGACCCTGTGTTGATGAACACCGTGGTGAACATTGACTCGCCGGTTAGTAGTCGCTTACCTGCGCCTATTAACTTTCCAAACAAGCCTGGCCGACTCGGCGGTGAGCCGTCGCCAAAAACGGTTTCCATCTCAACGCCGTCTTCCATGTACATCATGCCGCCCGCTTCCCCTACCGCCGCTTCGCCGGGGTCAAGTTCCACTTCGACATATTGCATTTCTTTGCCGAAAATTTCGTAGTCAACTACGTCCATAGCCATGCGCGTCACCCTTGGAAGAATGGTAAATACAAAACGGCGGCTATTTTAACCTAAAAGTGGCGGTGGGAATCGAAGAGCGCGTGATTTCGATATGGACGGGCAACGCGGCGAAGGGCCTCCTGCCCTCGCGCAGCGCGGAACTTACTGAGTAGGGGTCAAGGTGCGCTCAATAATCGAGTTATCAGCCATAGATTGCGATTAGCTCGTCATCAACTCAGTCAAAACGCGCTCGAATTCTGCGTCCCGGCGCGGGTCTTGGCTGAGCAGGCGAAAGCCAGAGCCTTTGGATGATTCGTGCACAAATTGAACGGGCAGGCGGACGGTGGAGGTTTCTTCGGAATTAGTTAGAGTCACTTCGACTTCGAGATTCTTAGCGGCTGCCAGCAATTCCGAAGTTAACTTGACGCACATACCGGTCGTGCTGATATCCGCCGTTTGGGCACACATGATGGGTCGACCATACAAGTAAAGTTGCACATTCAAACTCACTTCTTTTCTTTCGTCTCCTCTGCGGTCCATATTCAACTCCTTCACTCACCGTACAACGTAGTCTCCTTAAGTCTAGCTCAAGAAATGGCGTTGTGCTGGGGATCTCTCGCGCAGATTCGGCGCAGGTCGATTATTTTGACAGGGCGACCCATCGAAGGCGCAGACCTTATTCGCCGACACTGTCTTTGTATCTAACTATCTTTTTGCAAAAAAGGCCATCATAGCGTTATTCCCATAGCGATATTCAGCGCGTAGAGGTATAATCCGCGCCAGATTTTACCTGGGATGATTGCAACCGTAACGTATGGCGAAAGAAGACTGCATTGAAATGGAAGGGACCGTGATCGACACGCTCCCAAACACGATGTTCCGGGTTCAACTGGAAAATGGCCACGTGGTTACAGCGCACATCTCTGGCAAGATGCGCAAAAATTATATTCGTATTCTCACAGGCGACAAGGTCACGGTGGAACTGACACCCTACGACCTGAGCAAGGGACGCATCACTTACCGAGCGAAATAGGCCATTATTTTCTCGGCATGAGTGAGCAATAAAAAAGCCGACGAGGGTCGGCTTTTTTATTGCTAGGAGCCGATAAAGCTCCTAGCGCACATACACTGTCTTACGGTTCTACGCGGGCACTTTCGCTTCCACATCAAACGTAATCTTGCCGTCCTCTTCCTTGATGACAACATGTCCACCATGCTGTAAATCACCGAACAAGAGTTCGTTGGCCAGCGGCTTTTTCACGTTCTCAGTAATGAGGCGCGCCATGGGTCGCGCACCTAACGCCTTATCGTAACCGTTGATTGCCAGCCATCGGCGCGCGGAATCTTCCACGTCCATGGTGACGCCCTTTTGTTCCAATTGTGCTTCCAATTCAAGTAAGAACTTATCGACCACGTGTTTGATGGTGTCCGTTGCGAGTTCCTTGAACTGAATCATCGCATCCAAGCGGTTGCGGAACTCAGGACTGAAAGTACGACGAATCGCTTCGGTGCTATCCGTTTGATGGCTTTGTTCTTTAAAGCCAATAGATGCCCGACTGACCAGTTCTGCACCGCAATTGGTCGTCATCACGATAATGACATTGCGAAAATCTGTCTTGCGGCCATTGGTGTCGGTCAAGCTGCCATGATCCATCACTTGCAATAACAGGTTATAGACGTCTGGATGTGCTTTTTCAATTTCATCAAGCAAAAGAACCGAATGCGGGTGTTTGTTAATGGACTCTGTTAACAAACCACCTTGGTCAAAACCGACATAGCCGGGCGGCGCACCAATTAAGCGCGACACGGTATGGCGTTCCATGTACTCCGACATATCGAATCGAACCAACTCGATGCCTAATGCAGAAGCCAATTGTCGCGTCACTTCTGTTTTGCCGACGCCAGTAGGCCCAGCAAATAAGAAGGAACCGATGGGCTTCTGTTGACTGCCCAAACCTGAACGCGCCAAACGAATGGCTGTCGCCAAGGACTCAATGGCTTCATCTTGCCCGTAAACAACCATTTTCAACGTGCGGTCGAGATTCTTCAGCAATTCTGTGTCAGAGCGCGACACATTCTTTGGAGGAATGCGCGCAATCTTGGCAACGATGTTTTCGATTTCAGTGACGCCAATTGTCTTGCGCCGCTTGGAAGCGGGCAAAATACGTTGGCTTGCACCGGCTTCATCAATCACATCAATTGCTTTATCCGGCAACAGGCGATCCGTAATGTAACGATGCGACAACTCGGCCGCCGCACGCAGTGCTTGGCGCGTGAACTTCACATCATGATGCTCTTCAAAGCGTGACTTCAAGCCATTGAGAATATCAACGGTTTCGTCAACACTTGGTTCCAAGACATCAATTTTTTGGAAGCGACGGGCGAGTGCACGGTCTTTCTCAAAAATGCCGCGATATTCCTGATACGTGGTAGAGCCGATGCACTTCAACTGCCCCGACGCTAACATCGGTTTGATCAAATTCGACGCATCCATGACGCCACCCGATGCCGCGCCGGCACCAATAATGGTGTGAATTTCATCAATGAACAGAATTGCGCCGGGATCTTTCTGCAATTGATTGAGTAGACCCTTTAAGCGCTTTTCGAAATCGCCACGGTATTTGGTGCCCGCCAACAATGCGCCCATATCCAAGGAATAAACCCGCGCACCGGCAAGAATTTCGGGCACCTCTCCGTCGACAATTTTCTTAGCCAGACCTTCGGCAATGGCTGTTTTACCAACACCGGCTTCACCCACGTACAAGGGGTTATTTTTTCGGCGGCGGCAAAGAATTTGAACGGTGCGTTCAACTTCTTCTTTTCGCCCAATTAACGGATCAATTTTACCAAGCCGTGCTTGTTCATTTAGATCGGTTGTGTAAGATTCCAGCGGACTTTTTGTCGCGGCTTCACCTGGCTCTTCTTCAGCAGAGGGTGGGGCGCCTTGATTTTCGTCTTCGCCATGCACTTTGGAAATGCCGTGGGAAATATAATTCACCACGTCCAATCGACTGACATTTTGTTTATTTAGGAAATAAACGGCTTGTGATTCCTGTTCGCTAAAAATAGCGACCAACACATTGGCCCCCGTGACCTCTTTCTTGCCCG
>JANOTC010000008.1:0-18849 GCA_031416175.1 Gammaproteobacteria bacterium | reverse complement strand
ACTGTGAGAATATCCAAAGATTTGGGTGAATTTCGGATTTAGATAGGTAATGATGCCGTTTGCATCGCTGACGAGTAGCGGAACTGGCGAGGATTCAATAATTGCTCGGAAACGCTCATCGCTGCGCTTGAGCGCGGCCTGCTCTTGTCGGTGTGCTTGGCGAATGACAGATTGTTTCACTTCGCGTTGTATGACAGGCACGAGTCGAGGCAAATTGTCTTTGGACACACAGTCGTGGGCGCCCGCTTTAATCAAGGAGACGGCGAGTTCTTCGCCAATCGCGCCCGAAAGAATGATAAAGGGAATATCTTGCTGGGAGTCCTGAACGATTCGTAAGACTGCGCGTCCGTCCAGTGACGGCATCGCGAAATCGGAGACCACGACGTCCCAGGTCGAATTTGTCAACGCATGGGTGATTGATTCTGGATCTTGGACGAGTAAATACGTTAGCTCATAGTCTGCTTGGCGCAAGACGCGCAAAATAAGCTGCGCATCGTCTTCGCTGTCTTCAACGATTAATATTCTGAGTGGCGTACGCATCTTACGGCGGTTCCCATGATCGCGAATAGAGCCACGTCAAGTGTAGCTTGTCTGGGTCAACTCCGCTTTCTTTTATTAATGTTTATTTTACTTCATACCTAGCCCTTTCAGAGAGAGACGAAGTAAATGCCAATGCCACATACCGCAACGCCTGCGCCGATGACACTGTGCCAGGTAATCCGCTCTTTTAACCACCAAACGGCAAGCGGCAATACGAATAGCGGGCTGGTCGAATTCAATGCAGTTGCAACAGAGGCGTCGGTGAGTTTCAGGGCCGCGACCGAAAGCCATGAACCCGCCACCGCGCCAACCAGCGCGGCCAATGTTAATTGACCGGCAAGGCGCGGCGAGCGTAATGGGCGTACCCATTCCAGCAATGCGCCGCTGGCAAGCGCCCACATCGTTAAACCGGTGACACTTGCCGCGTGGCGCAACCAGGTGGCGGTACTCGTGGGCAAATCATGAGCACCATATTTGGTTAGAATGATCGCGAGCGCGTGAGCCAATACAAACAGGAGGGCGATCACCAACCCGGACCCGAGTTGGGCGACTTGCGATTCGCGCGCTCGGTGCCACAGTACAAATGTAACGCCAACAACGGTTGTCGCAAGTCCAGTAATGGCCAGAACTGAAGGCCGTTCGCCGAGCAGGATAATGGCCGCTGTGCCGGTGACAACAGGAATTAAGCTGCCCATCAACAGTGTTAGGCGCACACCTAGGTGCTTTAGCGTAAGAAAATAAAGCGTGTCACCCACGGCCATGCCTAACAAGCCACTGATGATCAGCGCGCTGGTGTTGTTGATGGTCAATGTCGAGGCTTCCATACTCGCCAACACGCCTACACACAGGATTGCGATGACACCCTTGCCCAAATTCATGGCGGCGGCGTTCATTTCCTGGCCTAAGGCTCGGAACAAAATTGCCGATATTGCCCAGCATATGGCAGATCCGAGCGCCGCTAAGGCGCCGAGGCTATGCTGAATGGACGTTTGCGCAATCGCGATTTCTGGCAAGACGGGTCGCCTTTGTTTGGCGTAGGATACGAACTCGGTTTATGGGCAAACGCGGAGTGTGCTCTGCGCAGGGTATATTGTCTTGCGCTTGGCCAACATAATCAATGAAAGGTGTTCACTTTATGTTATCGGGAAACAAAAGGACTCATTGGAGCCTGTTAAGGTGTGTTGCGCTTGTATTCGCATTTGCACCTTTATCGTCGTGGGCGGCCGATGTACGTATCCTGCACCCTGGCAAATTCGATTTAATTTATGGCGAGTTAATTAATCGTCCACCCCCGCTGATATCTCCGCTTCGGCGCGTGCAGGTGCAAAATAAAGTGTTTTATGCGTTTCCAGGTGTGACAGCCCCATCCATTCAAAGCCTGTATTTGCTTGAGCATACCAAGATTGAGCCCGGTGAGAGTGTGTTGGACGTGGGTACCGGTTCGGGCGTACAGGCGATTTTCGCTGCCGACCAAGCGAGTAGCGTCGTGGCGACAGATATTGATCCTGTCGCAGTAGAAAATGCACGATTTAATGTGGAGGGCTTAGGCATTAAAGACAAAGTGACCGTGGTCCAAGGCGACCTGTTCAGCGCGCTTAAGGAAGGCGAAAAGTTCGACGTGATTATTTCGAATTTAGACTACCCGTGGAGTAAAGAGACCGCCGGTTTGTGGAAATTGCACACGCGTTTTTTTGAAGAAGTCGGCAAATATTTAAAGCCGAATGGGCGAATTTATTATCAGGCGGGGATTATTGAAAACGTTGCACGCACAAACGCACTCGTGCGTAAAAATGGCTTCCGCATTTTTGCAATGGACATGGTATATGCCGTCGACTATCTTCGTGAACCCATCGTTTATGTTATTCAACGCGAAGCGATGGTGCCGAAAAAGCCATAAATTTAGAACGTCGGCGCGGTGCCAAACGGTGTGCTGAGCCAATTAATCGGCGCCGTTTGGCCTAGCGCACGGGTATAAACGGCGGCCGCGCTGTCTGAAAGATTGTTGTAGGATTGGAAGCTGACCAGGCTGCCATTCAAGCCCATCATCCCGCCCCCACCGCCCATTCCACCCCCACCACCTGATTGTTGGCAGCCTGCGCAATTGATCGCCCCCCAAACAACTTGTAATTGATTTCCCGCCGCCCACGTCATACTGCCACCGACCGGATCGGTTGTAGTCGTGGTGCCCATGCCTCCCATCGCGCCGTCCCCCATGCCGAAATTGCCGCTGGCACGTGGCAATGACGCTGTTCCTGCTCTAGGCACATAAACGCCGTCCACTTTTCGTGTGACCCATACGTATTTGTCTGTACCTGCCGCCGCCACCCCCGTGCTCCACACGTTGGAGCCTGTTAGGTCTTCGCGAATGTCCAAGTACGTGCCGGTGGTGGCACCGGTTGCGCTTCGCTGCTCGCTCAAATTCATTGTGCTTGCAAATGTTGTCCCCGCGCGGGCGGTATGTGTTACTTTCTGATTGATTTGAATAGCCGGTGCGCCGATCACATTGGCTGTTCCGGTGTTGATGATAACTGTTTCATCCAAACGGGTTGCCCCTGTCGTTTGTCTCACGCGTTGTTTAACGGAAATGCCTGACTTACCTGTATTCGACGCACTGGTAAAACTTTCAGTTGACACAAAGCCGCCACGACCGTCCGCGCCGTCAACGATCAACTGGATAAAACGGTTGCCCTTCGCGTCTGTGATGATCTGCTGCAGAATGCCGGCGTCGGAGACATTGACGTCGCATTTGAATCCTACCGGACAGGGTGCGCTGACTTTTCCGTTCGTTGCCGCCCAAGCGTCGAAATTAATGGGCGGTGCCGCCAGGCCCGTCGATGCCCACCCACCTGCCATTGAAAATAAAAGAATTAGAGGAGCTGGAACGCGCATGTTCGTACCCGTCCGATCAATAGGGTTGCGCCACGCAAAGGAAAAATTCTTGGCTAGGCGAGTTCGCTTATGTTGTTATCGGCAGTGGCTGAGATGTGGATAGAGGAGGTTGGGATGTGCGTATCGAGAGCTGTGAACGGGTTCACAAAATCAAATGAAATTTGATAAATGTTATAGCGTCGCTATTGACTTCTTGTAGTGCGGTTAAATTGGGTGCAAAACAGGCTGGTGAGCGAAGGCGCCGCGCCTCGTAGGACTATTCGTAGGACTATGGATTGTCTTTTACCAATTTCACAAAATTTAATTCTTTAGAATCATTGATGGGACGGTGATTGAGGCTTCCATCGGAAAGGAGAAAATACCACGCATGCACAGCTTCGTTGGTATTGCTGGTCGTCATCGTGTGTTGATAGGGTGTCGAGGTCCAAAATCCTGCGCTATCGGACTCCGGTGTGTTTGGAAACATACGTATATCGATGGGTGGCGCGTGACACTGGTAGTCAATGATCGCCGCGAGTTCATTGACGTTAGGCAGGCGCCAACCCGTACCCTGCCCGACTGCATATATTAAGGCTTCTTTCCACGTTTTTTTGAGCGGGACGCCTTTGCACTTATTTTTTTCCGGTACCCATGTCTGTCCAGCCGCACAGCGCTTCCAGACTAACTTGGCGGGAATGTCACCGATCTGCATGTTAACGGTATCGTCACTCCCAGGTGTTAAGGTAGAGCTGGAGTAGCTGACCGGCGTGCTTTCGCGTTGGCAGAGTTGGGCGTGGGCGGTGCTGCTCAAACTAAACAAAGTCAGCAAGGTGATAAGTTCAATAACACGAATCATTGGCTTGCGTTCCTCACTAAACGAACGAAGGTGGTTCCGGTAGAATCCACTTTGCTCGCTAAGTAAACGCGGCCGTCACTAAAATCGACTACCCACGCCGAACCCGAGAATACGGCTGAGGGCGTGGAAGTCCAATAAGCGCCCGCCATGGTTGAGCGGAAAAAACTCTGGTCGATGCGCGGCTCACTCGTTCCCGAGGCAGTTGTCCCGGGTGTTCCATGCTGTAGAAGAGAAAGTAATTCTTTGATGGTAGGCAGGCGCCAGTCACTAAATCCGCAATACCCTATGCCGTTGTTGCCAAATGGTTCGCGATTTACCGCGTTCAGAAACGATTTCGTGTCGCACGCACTAAGACTATTCGTACATGAATTTAGACCGCCAATGCCGCCGGGGTCGCCACCGTTAATGTTTGATCGTTCGTCTAGCCAGGTGTAGCCATGATTGACCCCATGCAAAGGCTTGCTGGCTGATGCCTCGGTCTTGGTTTCCCATAGGAGTTTGGTGGTCGTGTCAAGCACGCACGATGTGGTCCCAAAAACCTCAAGATGTGGAACGACTGTTTTTCCTACGCCATCTTGTTGTGGGTAGGCTGCGATAACCTCGGGCGTACATTCCACCGATACGTGGCTGTCGGTAGCACATTTAGTGACGCCCGTTGGGTTGAGTTTGCCATTGTTTTCGTCGTCCCCAATGAAAACGGTTAGCACGCGTTGGTTGATGTTTTGAGCTACTCCGGCATCATTATCAACCAGGTGGGAGCATTGTGTGGATTGCGCGAGAACACTCGGCGTATGAGCGGTAATGATGATCGTTTCCGGCGTCTTACCTTCAGTGGTAAAGTCGTCGTTAATTTGTATGCTGAAATCAATTTCCTTAGTGTCGGGCGGAATGACTAAGGCGCTTGGATAGTCCGTATTGATTATCAACGGGCAATCGTCGGGTTTTAATGAATTGGTGCCTGGCTTGAATCGACCGAACATTTGATAGTCTTCGCCAATGGTCGCTGTTCCGCTGTACGTTAGCGGGACTCGAATGGGGAACGAAGTGCTGGCGGAGCCAACCAATTTCGCGTGAATGGTGACCGTTCCCGCGCTTTCTTTCACGCTCGCCTGGTTGGGCGAATCAAGAATGTCTTTCTTGAAGGACAAGAAAACGGAAGGGGCTGGGTCATCGTCTTTGATGGTGAATTTAACGCTTTTCGTGGTGGAGCCTTTCGTTTGAAATTGTACCTCTAGAGACTCCGGGCCTTCGTAAATGGAGTCCGAGACTACAAAGGCGGGATTAATCGTGATACTTGTTTGCCCTGCCTTTATTACTGTGCCCCAGGACGCCGTGCCTTGTCCGACAATTCCGGTGTAGCCAATCGGTGGATCAGTGTCGCCTGCTGAAGTGATGTCGATAGCGTAGTCGCTTTCCCGTTTCGCCGATGTGTTGTTGGGAATTCCGTATAAAATTGCAAGGTCTGAGCTGAGTGGTTTGGACAGCGTCAGCTTGATTTCTATGGGATTGCCGGGAATTTTCTCGTCAACTTCAAAGGCATCCCCAGTGACGCCGTTATAGCTAAACGTAATTTCCGCACCTTTCGAAGCCCCTGCGCCGATCCCCGTTTTTGTATCCGGTTCCCCTGTCGCACCCGGTTCCTTAGGCTCTTTAGGGCCAGTACACCCCCAAACGAGCGCGAATATGAAACACAGCATTACAACGCGCATCCAATCGCGCGTGCGCGTGGTCTGGAGTCTACTACTCGTATTTGCCAGGGAATGGTGTTTCATTCTAACGTTAGATTTGCTTCAAATTAAAAGGATCAACATGTCGTTATAAGTCATAAGACTCATCATCCAGCATGGCGTTCAATCGTCGTTTACACCGTCCATTCGACGCAACATTTTTAAACCGCCGATGATTCCCTCCACGCGGGTTTGTAATTGCGCGCGTGTCGAAACGGACCAAATTTTGCTCGTGGCAGCGGTCGCATTGGCTTTGTCATTGATAAATATCACAGTATCGGCCCACGGAGCTAGTTTTGCGAGGGCCGATTCTATATCGCACCCGCGCGCCTCGCAGTCTGGCGAGTTAATTTCTTCCATTGCGCGCACGGCGGCGTGCGCCCAGTGTGGTTGAGATTGGCTATAAAAGAGGATGCGCGCTTTTCGTTTAAACATAGGAGTGATCAATCGGCGGTAAAGGTATTTTTGTGCATAAAAAGTTCCCAGTCTACAATACTCACGCTTTGCCGCCTTATTTTAAAGCGGCGGCGCCAACCACCGAGCAACGAGAGGAGAAGTGCTGGATGAAAATGCGAGCGATAGCAGCGGCAATGGTTATGAGTGCGGTGGCGTCACCCACGTGGGCGCTTGGAGATCTAAGTTTAAATGATCTGCCGAAGGTCCAGGCGACGTTTGACGCGTTGTCTGAAGATTTAGCGGCGGCATTGAGTTACAAAGCCATCGTGCCCGCTGAGCCACTCGGTTTGCCTGGTTTTGATGTCGGGATAGAAGCTAGTTTCACAAAATTGCAAAACACCGATAAGTGGGGTGATGCAATGGGAGATAAGAGTTTAAGTATATTGCCTGTGCCGAAATTGCACGGGCACGTTGGTTTGCCGTTTGGTGTCGATTTCGGTGCCGTTTTAGCGTCGATACCTTCGACCAATATCAAATTTTTCGGCGGCGAATTGCGTTACAGCTTTGTGAGCGGTAACACGCTCATTCCTGCCGTGGCGGTGCGCGGTGCGATGACCAAGCTTACGGGTGTTGATCATTTTGATTTGTCCACAAAAAGCCTTGAGGTGACGGTGTCGAAGGGATTCTTAATGTTGACGCCGTATGCTGGTATTGGCAACGTGTGGGCGACGGGTTCTTCCGATTTGAAAGTCGGCAACGCTAACGCGTTCAGCGATGCCGATTTGAGTTTGTTTAAGGTATTCCTTGGTTTGAATATTAACATGGGCCTGGTGAATTTTGCGTTTGAGGCCGATAAAACAGGTGATGCACCAACTTACAGCGGTAAGCTGGGTTTGCGTTTCTAAGCTTGTCGGGACGTGTTGCGCGAAGAGTTCGAGAAAGCGTTCTCGAACTCTTCGTCATGTGTGGGTACGGTGAAAACAAAAAGGAACGGTCCACCTGGTTGAGGTTCCAAGAAAAAAGTAGGTGAGGGATTTTGGCGTGGGGTCGAGTGCAAATACGAATAATTACCTCCGTACGATGGATTAAGCTCGCCGTTCAGCCGCGTTTGTTGTCGACTTTCTTTTCCTTTTTTTTGATTTCTTCTTGGGCTATCGCGAATTCTTCCACGCCTGATTTTGATAGCGGATTTGTCCCAGGCGAATTACTCGTAAAGTTCAAAAATGAGGTTCATGCGCGCGGTAAAGCCAATGCGCGCGCAGCCAAGCATGTTTTTCTCAAAACAGAATTTCCATCACTGGGTGTGGAGCACTGGGTGCTGCCTGCCGATGTGAATCTCTCCGCTACCTTGGCCCAATTGCGGGCAGACCCAAGCGTCGCCTTTGCCGAACCCAATTACCGACGCTATCCGCGCCGCGTTCCGAATGAAAGCACGTCTGCGTTAGGAAACGTGCTGGCGAGGTTGGAACAAATGAACGTTCCTGCCGCCTGGGATACGGTGACGGATGCATCCAGTGTTATCGTCGCGGTGATTGACGATGGCTTTGACATGAACCATCCCGACCTCAAGAGCAATTATTATTTACCTAGAGATGTCATGAGTGACGATGACGATCCTGGTTTTGAAACAGTCGTTTTGGATCCAAAAAAGAACGAAACGTGCCTTGACGCGCACGGCACCGAAGTCGCAGGTGCGCTCGCTGGACAAGGCGACAACAACATAGGCATTGTCGGCGTGGTGTGGAAAGTCAAACTCATGCCCATTCGGGTGGGATGCGAGTATTCGGTTTCACACATTATTAAGGCACTTCAGTACGCAAAAGCAAAAGGTGCGCACATTGTTAACGTTAGTTGGGGTGGGCCGCAATTTTCCGAGTTTGAATCAGCGGCGATAAGCGATTTGCTTGAAAGCAATATGTTAGTCGTCGCGGCGGCTGGAAATAATGACGTCGATAACGACAAAGTGCCTGATTTTCCCTCGGGCTTGCCGTGGCCAAACATTATTTCGGTCGCCGCTATTGATGTCGACAATAGGCTTGCCAAGTGGGCTGGAGATCAAGGCTGGACGCAGTATGGCGCGACCACGGTGGACGTTGCTGCGCCAGGCGTTGATATTTGGACGACGAAGATAAATAGCACCTATACGAGCTCAACAAAGCTCCTTCAAGGAACCTCTTTCTCGGCGCCCTACGTAGCCGGAATCGCCGCATTGATTAAAGCGAAGTATCCGGCGTCTACGTTTCGCGACTTAAAAGGCGCGATCATGAGTTCGGTGACGCCGATCAAAGCGCAAGTAGGTGGGAGTGCAACGTCTGCGAAGGGTCGCTTGGCGACGGATGGTTTCGTGAACGCGAAAGCGGCATTGGACGCTATGGTTAAAAAAGTGCCGGTCTTGGTCATTAACAAAGTGGTCGTCGACGATGCGTTGGGTAACAAGAACGGCGTGGCGGACCCTGGCGAAGAAGTGAGTCTCAAAATCACAATTGAAAACGTGTGGATCCCAGCGATCAATGTCAGCCTATCACTTGGAGTTGATGTTGCCGCACCGGCCTCGGTGAATGACATTATCATTTCAACAAGCCCTTCAATCAAAACTCAGATCGGTTCGGGAGAAATGATTACTGAGACGTTTAAAGTGAAAGTGGCGAGCCAATTGGCAGGTCGCAAAGTCATTCCGCTCACATTAAAGTTGGGCGTAGGTCAACTGATGCAAGAGCGCCACTACCGCCTGGAGTTAGGAGAATTAAAGAAAGGCGTCCTGGTGCGCGCAGTGTCGCGACCTAGCAGTGATCTGCTCGATGAGTTTCATTATTTCCATGTAGAGGTGCCTGCTAACTCGAAGGATCTCGTATTCGAACTGGCGCCCGATGCACTAAAAAATCTGGATTTATTGGTGCGTTACAATAGTCCGCCCGAGTTTGACTACACGTCCTACAAAGAAAAAACCACGGACGATGTGGCAGTGGGCACCCTTGTTCAGAGTCTGCCTGCCGGCACGCTGGAGAAAATAACCATTAGCAGTCCGAAAGCAGGGACCTATTTTGCCACCGTGGTTGCTCCGCGTGATGAAAATAGAGACAACCTTGGTTATTCAATTTCCGCCAACTACGGTCGTAAGGCCGCTTCTGCACCGAGTGGCGGTTGCAGTCTGGCTCAGCAAGGGAGTGTCGATCTTATGCTGCCACTACTCGTGTTGACTGCGCTTTGGCGCGTGACTAAGACGCGCAATCGAAACCTGAATCGCGCGTAAAAATTCCGCACGCTGAAAAATTGCGAGCTAACCTGAGTTCCTTTTTCTCCTTTTAACGCACGCCATTTGTCGACTGAATAGCCGCTATTTGAAAATTGAATTGAGTGTCTTTAGCGTTCTTGCTACGCAATATTATTTACCGCCCATTTGCTACTATTGATGATGCAAGTTGCGAAATGGATTCGACGCGTTCATGTTAAATGCTTGATGACATACTCACTCATTCTCTACCCAAGCTCAATTTTATTTCACAGTGATTCTGTTTCGAACAAGAGACAGGCGCGCATTTTTTTCTCCTGAATTTCTCACGAACGCATTATTTTTGCGTTCAACGTGTCGTTTCTTGAGAAAAATACTAAACTCTTTAGGAATGCAGTCGACAATATTGGCGATGTTTGTGCATTCAATTCTTTTGTGATTAAATGTCGACGATTTTTGTTCCTCATCAGGAGTGTTAGGCGTATGGCAGGAAAGAAGGCAAGTGGGAAAAAGAAGGCCGTTGCAAAAAAGAAAGTTGCAGCGCGTGGTAAAGCAGTAAAGAAAGTTGTTGCGAAGAAGAAAGCAGCGGGGGCAAAAAAGAAAGTTGCCGCGAAGAAAACCGCTGTAGTTAAGCGTAAAACGAAGGTTGCAAAGGTCGCGAAGCTTGCTAAGAAAGCACCGAAGGCCAAAAAAGGCACAGCCAAAAAGCTCGCCGCTAAGAAAGGCGTCGCTAAGAAAGGTGTAGCCAAAAAAGTGGTCGCCAAGAAAGGCGCCAAGAAAGTTGTTGCCAAGAAAGGCGCAGCTAAAAAAGTGAAGGCCAAAAAAGTAACGGCCAAAAAAGCGGCGCCAGTCAAAGGTGCTGTTCGACGTGGACGTCCACCCAAAGCCGCTTTAGTTGCTGCACCAAAAGCGAAGCCTGTTGTTCGTCGCAAGCGCAAAGTAGCGGTAGAGTCGATGCCAGCGGAGCCGGTCGCCGAAACGAATTCGGGTGATCAGGCTAGCGAATCCGGGATGGATAACGGCTAACGCTGCAGCTTTAAAAAGCGAAATGATGGCTCGCTGTCCGACGTTATCGGACAGCGAGCTTTTTTATTTATAATTATTTACATTTGATTGTCGAACGGCTGTACTTCTACCAACACGCCCGGCTCTACGTTGCCACATTCTAGCGGCAATACAATAAAACAATTGGCTTGACTCATTGAACTCAATACGTGTGATCCTTGTGCGCCGGTTGTTTTCACAACAGTGTCACCGCTATTGTCGCGTTGCATAATTCCCCGCTGATACTCCATTCGTCCCGGTGATTTCTTAATGCGCGAGGCAAGGCGCAGGCGAACGGACGTAGGCGCACATTCTGTTTGTCCCATTATTTGTAACAAGGCCGGTCGAACATATTGATGAAATGTGACCATCGCTGACACGGGATTGCCAGGAAGTCCAAAAAATACGGTGTCTTTTATTTTGCCAAACGCCAGCGGCTTGCCAGGCTTCATGGCGATTTTCCAAAAATCTACGTGGCCTAGTTCGGCTAATATCTCACGAACATAATCGGCTTCACCAACAGATACTCCGCCCGTCGTAATCAACGCATCGGCGCAGGCAGCCGCTTCGAGAAAGGCATCAGCCACCGCGACGCGATTATCAGCGACGGTTCCCATGTCGATTATTTCTGCGCCTAATTGTGTTAGCATTCCGAATAAAGTGTAACGATTACTATCGTAAATTTGCCCCTCGCGTAATGGCTTGCCAAGTGAGCACAGCTCATCGCCCGTGGAGAAAAATGCGACGCGCACGCGCCGATGTACTTTTGCTTCAGCGATGCCGAGCGACGCTAACAATCCAATATCAGCCGGTCGCAAGCGTTTGCCGCGTTGCAGAATAATGCTACCGGCGGCGATGTCTTCACCGGCTTGTCGAACATGTTGGCCGTTCTTGTGACCACCGCCAACGATGATGTGATTCTCTTCGCGGGTAACGTGCTCTTGCATAATAATCGTGTCGGTACCGCGCGGCATTGGCGCGCCGGTCATAATGCGCACGCAGGTTCCGCGTTGCACAGTGCCATTAAAAGGGTGTCCGGCAAACGCGGTTCCACTCACGGCGAGTCTTGTCTCGCTGTTCTTGGTTAGATCATCGCCACACACGGCGTAACCGTCCATGGCGGAGTTCGCGTATGGCGGAACGTTTAGTTGTGAACGTATATCTTCCGCGAGCACGCGCCCGAGTGCAGCGCGCAATGCGACGTGTTCATAGCCACGTGCTTGGGTAACGGCAGCCGCAATGCGGCGAGTGGCTTCGTCTCCTAAGAGTGAGTTGGGGTCGAAGTCTTCCATTGTGTTCGGAGAAATAAGTACGTTGTCAGTCATGGTTTGTTTCACCGCTGAGTTCGGGTTGTGTTGTCGCTATGATAAACGATGCAATCGCCTGTGGGTCATTCAAGTCTAGCAACGGTAGGCTAGGTGGCGTTGCGAGCGCTTGGTCGCAGGCAATGGCGATGATATTGGTATCGTCGAGGTAAAGACACGGATGGCCCAAACTGGGCCGATGTAATTCGATTCGTGGGAACACTTCATGTTTGAAGCCTTCTACTAAAACCAGATCGACTTGGCGTGTGTCGATGTGGGTAAGCAGTTCGAATAAGTTGGGTTCGAGTGCGGGATTCTCATTTTCTGTGACCAAGGCCCAGCGTTGTCGCGAGGCGACCAAGGTTTGCATTGCCCCTGCCTTGCGTAAACGGTAACTGTCCTTCCCTGGATAATCGATATCGAAATCATGGTGCGCGTGTTTAATGGTAGCCAGTCGGACCCCATGAGCGCGAAGGATGGGAATCAATTGTTCTAGCAACGTCGTTTTGCCGGTGCCGCTAAAGGCGGCAAAGCCAAGCAGCGCGACGTGCTTTAACATAAATCCTGCGGCGAGTTTAAGTTGCGGAAACTGTTAGGCTGATCGCTAAAATCGACAGTGCAAAGTTCTTGCGTCGCCAGCCATCCGTGCACACTGCGTTGGCCCGTGAGTAAATAATCTTCAATCCTAAGTGCAGCGTCCTTGCGTAATAAGGCGACGAGAAATTGCGCGCGTTGGCCGTCATGCGCGATGGCGACGGCGGCGTTATTTAGGCCAGCGGCAAGTCGGGCGGCAAGGTCAGTAGGCAAGTCTGGCAGATCACAGGGTACGACCAGTAACCACGCTGTAGTCGCGTAGTGGGCGCCCGCCAAGAGGCCTGCCAATGGCCCCTGGCCTTTAAAGTTAGCGTCTTCAATAACGGCTGGGTTGAGCGCACGGTACTTGTCTAAATCGGCATTGGCGACAATCACCGTTTGGCCTACTTGTGGTCGAATTTTCGTTAGCACATGTTCGGCCAACGGCTGACCTTGATAGTCGACGAGACCTTTGTTGCGATATTCAAGACGCCTGCCTTCGCCGCCAGCCAGTAAAATCGCAGTGATGTCGGTGCGAAGCGGCACAGGCTAGTAAGTAACGCAGTGGCTCGAGCGTTGCCATTCGTGTAAAAGGTTTAGGCACTCCTGGCGCATAAAGCCGCCGATTAGCGTCACTGGGCTGGCTCCGGCATTTTTTAAATAGTCGTTGGAAATGCCGAGTTCATTAAAGCCCAGGGCATGCACGTCACCAATGCTGGAGCCGTAAACCAGCGCACTTATTCTGGCCCAATGTATGGCGCCAAAACACATGGGGCAAGGTTCGGTCGTTGAATAAATCGTACAGCCACTTAAATCATGTTGACCCAATGCGCGCGCGGCCAGTCGAATCGCATTCACTTCGGCATGGCAGGTGGGGTCGTGTTGTTTCAAAACTGTGTTGTGAGCCACGGCAATAATTTTGTCATCACGCACAATACAAGCGCCAAAAGGGCCGCCGTGATTTTCAAGCAGGTGGGCCTTGGCGTCGTCGAGGGCGCGTTGCATATGGCTACGCTGTGGGGAAAATGTCGTGTTCATTTCACTTCCTTTGCGCCTACCTAAGTCACGTTTAACGAAGCATCGTCGTTGTCGCTAGGCTCGCGGACGATGCGGACAGTAAACAAAATGGCCAGCCCTGCGACAAAAAATACCGTCGTTGAGAGTAGCGCGAGTCGATGGTTGCCATGGGTGATTTGAGTCACCAATCCGTATGACAAAGGCCCTATGATGGCAGCAAGCTTGGTCGCTAAGCCCCACAGGCCAAAAAATTCGCCGCTCCGTTGTGGCGGTGACAGTATGCCCACAATGGCTCGGCCCGCACTTTGACTGGCGCCTAGTGCCAAACCGACTAAGTTGGCGACTACCCAAAACGAAGTGCGGTCGTTGGTGAAGTAGGCCAAAAACATCGCTCCTATCCAGACTAAGAGTGTAACGGCTAACGTTTGTTTCGAGCCAAGGCGATCTTGCACACGGCCAAAGACAAACGCGCCCACGGCAGCCGTTACATTGACGACCAGAATTAACATTATGGTATCTTGCGTGGCAAAGTGCATTACTTCTTGCGCGTAAACGCCGGCAAGTACAATAACGGTGTTTATGCCGCATTGATAAATGGCCAGGGCGAGCAAAAATCGAAACAAGTTCCGATGTTGGCGGGCGTGCCGCCACGTCTCGGCCACCCGCCGAAATCCGATGACAAACAATGAACCTTTTGACATTTTGTTCGGTATCGCCCGCTCTTTTAGCCAAAAAAATGTCGGCAAACTGGCGAGCGCGAATGTGGCGGCGACAATCAGCATTGTGATGGGAATAAATTGCGCGGCGGTTTCGCCTCGGGCCTGGGCCGAAGTCACGTAGGCCAAGCACGCGCCCAGCACGATGAGTCCTCCCACATACCCTAACGACCAACCGTAGGCAGAAATGCGCCCCATGTTTTCGGGAGGTGTTAGTTCCGGCAAAAAAGCCGCAATTAAATTCTCACCGCTGGCGAACATGAGCGTGGCAATGGCGACTAAGGCCATCGCCAGCGCAACATCGCCCGGTCCGCACAAGGCGAGTGCGGCGGTGGCGGTGACGCATCCAAGCGTGGTTATGGCGAGGAAGCGTTTTTTCATCGCGCTGTGGTCTGCAATGGCGCCGATGAGTGGCGCGCTAATCAACACCAAGGCGTTCGCGATGGCCATCGCGATGGTCCACAAAAGGGTCGCAGCGCCACTGTCATAGCCCGCTGATCCCGCAATAACGCCCACGAAGTAAGTGTTAAATACGGCGGTCAGTACGACGGTGGTATAGCCTGAATTGGCGAAGTCATACATGGCCCAGGCGAAGATTTCTTTGCGTGGTGCAGTAGATTTTATGGCAAGAGCGTCAGTCGCAAGCATGGACGATTCTCGAACGTAGCGTGTTTTGGCGCCGAATGTGCCAAAGGTGAAGTGAGCGCTGGAGTATACCCAACAGCGCCCCATCCGTTACTCAGGTTTAGAACCCCGCGACAGGAAACCCGCGCCGCTGAATATCCATTTTTGCCGCGTACGCCGTTTGCGCCATCAGCAAATCTTCTTCCCATGAATAGATTTTCGCGGGAACAATACTGCGATCAATCTTAATATCATGAAATGGCGTGTCCGCATAAATGCGTACCTGCCGTGTTTCTTCGATATTTCCAGTGAGATCCGGCCACACTTCACGCAGTAAATCGCGCTCGCGAACAACTGACCATTCATCGACTAACTTGTAACGCGCTGACAAATGCTCGCCAAAGGCGCCGTCCGATCCCGTTTGGCGCCGATCCGTACCCGGTTCTTTGTGCTCGGTAAACACGTACACAATCAGCTTCGGCCCGATGCGTTCAATATCGGCTGTCATATCTACGCTGCTCGGCATCCATGAGGAGAAAACAACGTCCACTGGAAAATTAACGTCGGCCAACGTGCCGGGCCGCACTTCGTAACATTTAGAATCGACAAAATCTTCAATTTGATTGGGTTTGTCGGCTGGATTGCGCATGCCAATCACCTGCAAGCCCTCACGTGCCAACAAGCTGCCGACGAAACCGTTGCGTGCGTGCGCATCCACCACCACAGGCTTGGCGGCGATCTTTTTCATGTACTGCGCCAGCTTGTACATCTCGTGACGCAAAGGGTAGAAATGGGCTACGGTCGGGCCATGGGTCGCGGGGTTGCGGTCGGCATTGCTAAACATAAGGTAGTGCAGCGGAATCCCTTTTATGCGCTCGGCAAAGGGCTGATCCGGCTTCCAGGCGGCGTGGTCGCGCTCTTGGAACCCAATGATGCGATTGAACATCTCTTCGGTGAAGGCGTCCATATTTCGCAGAATTTCAACGTTTGACATGATGGCTCTCGGGAAAACACGATGATGAGCCGGTTATGCTAACTCAACACGCTACCCTACCGCCACGATTGGCAACTGTTCTCGCCACAATGGCCATTGTTCGTAGGCCGTTTGGTGAGATGTTTTTCGCTTAATCCACGGCACCACCGTGGCAGCGGACATCGGTTCGCTAAAAAGATAGCCTTGGGCATGGTCGCAACCGCGTGAGCGCAGAAAAAATACTTGATCCTGTGATTCTACACCTTCGGCAATCACGTTCAGTCGCAAGCTCTGCGCCAAGCCAATAATAGCCTCGGTAATGGCGGCCGCATCGGAATCGCCTGGGATATCGCGTACGAAGCTCTGGTCAATTTTGAGTGTGTTGAGCGGAAATTGCTTCAAATAGCTAAGCGACGAATAGCCGGTGCCGAAGTCGTCGATGGACAACTGCACGCCGAGATTGTGCAAGCGCCGCAATACCGCCGTAGCATGCTCGACGTTGTGGGCGAGGAAACTCTCGGTAATTTCCAATTCTAAGAATTTAGGGGGGAGGCCACTTTCGGCAAGCGCTTGTTCCACTTTTTCAACGAAGTCTTTTTGGCGGAATTGTCGCATCGAAAGGTTTACCGCAACGCGTAGCGGGGAAAGCCCCGCTTGTTGCCAGCGCATGGCTTCCATGCACGCCGTGCGAATGACCCACTCGCCAATGGGAATAATCAAGCCGGTTTCTTCCGCAAACGGCACAAATCGCTCGGGTGGCAAAAAGCCTTGCTCGGGATGGTTCCAGCGCAATAGTGCTTCCATGCCAATGACACGCTGTGTGTGCAATTCCATTTGTGGCTGATAAAACAAGTGAAATTCGCCGCGTTCCAGTGCATGGCGCAGATTGTTTTCCAATAACAGGTATTCATATGCCTTGGCATTCATATCTGCCGTATAGAATTGATAATTATTGCGGCCTTTTTCTTTAGAGCGGTACATCGCTGTGTCGGCGTTCTTCAGCAGGGTGCGCATGTCGCCACAATCGTCCGGGTAAATAGTGATGCCGATGCTCGGTGTCACCACGACGTCATGGCCGTCTAGCTTAAAAGACGGCTCCATGAATTCAATGATTTTGCGGGCGACGATGGCGACGTCGTCGGCGTCATTAATGTCTTCTAGAATGATGGTGAACTCATCGCCACCTAGGCGTGCGATGGTATCGCCTTTGCGTCCATTCGCTTTTAGACGTTTCGCCACGCCGCGTAACAATTGATCCCCTGCGTGATGGCCTAAACTGTCATTGATAGTTTTGAATCGGTCTAGGTCGAGAAAAAGCAGTCCAATACGTTTGTCATTGCGTTGCGCGCGCGCGATGGCTCGGCGCAAGCGATCACGGAATAATGCGCGATTGGGTAGACCCGTCAGCGAATCGTAATTGGCGAGGTAAAGAAGGCGCTCTTCCGTTTCTTTGCGTTCGGTAATATCGCGTGATACCGCAACAATTTCGACAATTTCGCCATTCATCGCGTGCAACGCGTCGCTGGTGGTTTCGAGCCAAACGTAACGGCCATCATTGTGCCGAATGCGATAACACACGCTGGAGTCAGAGTTTTCATCCAGAAATTTTGCGAATAACTTTCGCTTCGCTTTAGCGTCATCGGGGTGAAATAGGTCGAAAACAGACGTTCCGACAATTTCCTCCGGTTCATAACCTAACACCCTCTTTGTTGAAGGCGAAGCAAAAGTGCACACGCCTTTATCATTGTATTTGGTGATAATGTCAGTGCTATGTTCGGCCAATAGCCGATAACTTTGTTCACGCGTTTTGTGCGCCAGTTCAATGGCGCGTTGCTCCGTCACGTCAATGGCGGTCACATTGATCCCCGATACGTTACGACCACTGATAATCGGGGAAATCCATACTTGAAATTCGGACTCTTTGATGGCGAGCGCCGTCACACTGCTTTCGCCTTTGAGGGCGCGCCTAACGGCGCCATAAATGGGCACAAATATATTGTCGCATTCAAATACGGAAAGGCCGATGGCATTTTCCTGCGTCAAGCCAATACGTGCAAATGCGCGACCTTGAAATTGGACGATTATGCCGTCCTTGCTTAAGGATAGTTGCACAAGCGGAACGGCGTTAAACGTGTCGTCCATGCTCGTTGGGCGAAGGTCTCGAAGCGTGTCAGTCATCAAGGCGGCGGGCGTGTTGATAATAAAACTCATGTAACACCGTCTGCGTTGGGTCGTTAATGCCAGAGTGAAGCCTCAAAAATAGACGCCTGCATAGGCGTATCACTCGGCGCCATTTTTGACAATGCAAAAAAATCGAAAATTAGTCGCGGAAATTGTTGAATTGCAGCGGCAATTCCAAGTCAGTTGCTCGGAGTAGTGCGATGACTTCTTGGAGGTCGTCGCGCTTTTTACCCGTCACACGAACTTGTTCGCCTTGAATAGCCGCTTGAACTTTGCACGGAGATTCTTTAATCAACTTAACCACTTTTTTGGCGGTCTCTTTGTCAATGCCTTGGCGAACGGTGATTTTTTGGCGCGCCACGTTTCCGCTCACTTCCGCGTCGGGAATATCCAGGCAAGCGACGTCTAACCCGCGCTTTGCCATTTTGGCCAAGAGGATGTCTTGCACTTGTTGTACTTGAAACGGATTGTCGCCCAACAGTAATAGTTGCATGTCGGTTCGCTCGACCTTGGAGGCGGAGCCTTTGAAGTCAAAGCGGGTCGCGATTTCACGCGCCGTTTGATCCACGGCATTTTGCAATTCATGCATATCGACTTCAGAAACGACATCGAAAGAAGGCATGGCGAACTCCTCTATTTAAGGGCTACGTAAGCCAGCAAGGGGGCATAAACTAAACGAGCCGAGTCGTCGCTGCAAGCCATTTTTTGAGTAATTTGTATTTAATTTCAAAAGCCTGTTTAACACAGACACTTACGAATTTCGGGTCCAGAGATTGCAATGGCGAACGCCTTTTTGCCCGC
>JANOTC010000007.1:0-4088 GCA_031416175.1 Gammaproteobacteria bacterium | reverse complement strand
GAAAGGGGCTTATCGTAAACCACGGTAAGATTGTCAAGCATGCCTGCTGCGATCTTTCCAAGTGTTTTCTGTTGAGCAGAAGCGCCAGAAATCCATATCTGTTGACCGGATGATATCGCTGCAATTTGGGCTGGCGTTACGAAGACGGCGTGGGCCTGTGTGCCGCACAATGCGGCTGTGCAGGCGAGAGCGATTTTAGTCAATTTCATCTGAGAACTCCTAGTAATTTGATAAAATTAAGCGGCAATCACATTTGTTTTTGCCTGACGACGACCAACGCCAACTAGGCCCAACAATGCGGAGCCAAGTAACCATGCCGCAGCAGGAATCGGAGTTACGATTTCTGGTTGAACTCCGTTGAACGACAAAGTATTTGTGCCGACATTGATGTCCCAGGTTGCAACCTGGCTTGGTGCGCCCTGGAATTGGGTAATCGTTGCTTTGCCGACAGGGTTGGTGCTGCTTGTGGTCAGCGCGAAGAAATTTAGGCTTGAGTTGGTGTCGCCCGCCGCAGAAAACTTGGCTTTGTTTGTCCAAGTATCCATATTGAACACGCCGCCTGGATAGGAATTGCCGTCGGCTGCTGCAGTCAGGGATGAACCGTTTGCTTGGGTGGGGTGGGTGCCAAAAGCGTTTGCCGCCAACAAAAAGGAGTCGGAGGCGGCAAACTGGCTTAAGTTGCTGTTAGGCTGATTAGTGGCTGTGGTTAGATTGTCAGAGGTGCTCAAGTAACGCGGGCCGCCGGCTACGCTTCCCCCCGTAGAGTCATTGGCGCCAACCATCCACAACGTGGTGGCCAGATTCGCGGTGGACAGGAAGCCTGTCCAAAACGTATCGCCAACCAGGCTAAAGGTTTCACTGCCGTGGCCGGGCTGAAAATCATTCATCTTGATGCCTAAGTCTTTCGTATAGGCTTTTTGCGAGGTTGAATCCCAAATTGTGAAGTACAATTCGCCGTTCCCGCTGGTCGCCGTGTCAATCGCTGCATTGGCGCTTCCCGCTGCCAACGCCATTGCCACTACTAATGCTTTAACTTGGCCCTTCATGCAAATACTCTCCTCAGTTACGTTTTAATCCAGTTAACATTGCATTCCCGCGGGGGGCCTCCACCAGTGACACCGAGATGTTTTCCGCTGCACGCTTCCGCGTTGCATATTTTGAGGAAACGTTCCGGTTGATACTGCCTTTCCACCCCGACGAACCCGAACTTCCGTTCCAGGCAGGGCGTATTAAATCGAAGTAAAATGACAGTTATGTGTATCGCAAGTGAATTTTTTATTACAACGTGAACGGAAGAATTTTTTGATTGGAGAGAATAAATAAAACGGCGCCGTGACGTCGTAATAAAATGACATATGCATTACGAATGCATGACATTTGTTATGGGCGATAATTGATGTAACAAATAATTTACATGTTATTCATTTTGCTGTCACAGGGCTGCGCTATGTTCATACGTGCTGACCAGGGATGGTTGGCGCGGTGTCGCCGTGAGTGAGGATTGAACGTGCAAGGAAGGTCGTGGACTGGATGTTATACACAGCTAGCGCGCCCCAATCGCATTCATGGCGGCACATCCTTTAAATTTTACCGTCACAAACCTGTAACGTAGTCGCGGCACAATGCGGCCACGAACTGATGGGTTGCGATGATGGTTCTCAATAAAAGTATGAATTCTGTTCTCGGTGGGTGGTTGATAGGCGTGTTAGTGGGATTCTCGGTTGCCGGTGTAGCACGGGCAGAGGACGTGTCGCCGCGTTACGATATTTGGGAATACCAGGTTGAAAACAACTCGGTATTGAGCGACACGGACATCGAGCACACCTTATACAGCTTCTTGGGTGCCGATAAATCCTTCACCGATGTGGACGCAGCGCGTGCGGCGCTTGAAGCCCGCTACCGGGATGCAGGATATCTCACCGTACTGGTAGATATTCCTGAGCAAGAAGTGAAAGAGGGTGTGGTCCGTTTACGCGTGATCGAAGGTCGAATTGAACTTCTAGCTGTTACGGGTGCGGAATATTTTTCAGCCAGCGAAATTCGCCGCCAAGTGCCATCGCTGGCAGAAGGGAATGTACCGAGGCTTGCAGCGATGCAGTACGACTTGGGAAAACTCAATATGGCCGCTGCGGATCGTCGGGTCACGCCCGTGTTGCGCCCAGGCAAAGTGTTGGGGCGGATGGAGGTCGAACTCAAAGTAAAAGATAAGCTGCCTCTGCACGGTTCGATTGGAATTGACGACCGTTATAGCACCAATACCAGCCGTTTGCGCATGAATATGGGTATGCACTACGACAACTTGTGGCAACGGGGGCATAGCGTGTCGGTGCAGTACCAAACGGCGCCGCAGGCCTCGGAAGAAGTTCAAGTGTGGTCGGCAAGTTATTCCATGGATTTACCGTTTGAAGGTCACACCTTGGTGACGTATGGCGCGCGTACCCGCAGCAATGTGGCGGTGGTAGGCGGATTAACTGTTATAGGTAACGGCTCCGTTTCCGGCGTGCGTGATATGGTGCGATTGGTGGGCGACGATGCGACAATGCGTGTTTTGTCTTTCGGCGCTGACTATAAGGATTTCGAAGAAAATCTTCACTTGGCTGCGCTCAGCACGCCGGCAACTACGCCCATCGACTATGTTCATTTCTCCGTAAATTACCAGCAGAGTTCTCAGAATGAATGGGGCCTGGCTAGATTCAATTTCGGGCCTGGTTTCGCAGTTCGAGGCGTGTCACCCGACGAGTCAGCGTGTCAATTTCCGACAGGGAACACCGTGGGGCGGGAGACGGAGCCGCGTGATGAGTTCTTTTGTAAGCGTGTTAGCGCACGTTCCAATTATTTCTATATGCGTGGCGAGGCCAGCCAAACGATGTCCTTGTCACGTGGATATTCCGCGAATGCCGCATTGGCAGGGCAGTGGACCGATCAACCCTTGATCGGTAACGAGGAATTCAGTATTGGCGGCGTCGATACCGTGCGCGGCTATACCGAGTCTGCCTTCATGGGGGATTACGGCGTGCGCACCACGCTTGAATTGCGCTCGCCGTCCTACAGCGAAGCCTGGGGATTGCCACCGAAGTTGGGTGAAGCGCATTGGTTGGCGTTTGCTGACGCCGGTGCAGCCTGGCTGCGTTCACCGCTTCCCGCGCAGGATAGCCGTCAAGGCTTAGCTTCATTAGGGGCGGGATTAAGGTTAGGCGCGCAGGCAACGTGGAACGCATCGTTCGACCTTGCCGTGGCCTTGCGTGAAGTGGGACAAATCAGCGCAGGGTCGGCGCGTTTGCACGGAATGGTGAAATATGAATTCTAAAACGCGAACCCTTTTGGGCCGTTGTACGCTTTTGATGCTTGGTCTGTGGCTAGCCACACCGACGCGTGCGGACAGTCCTGCCATTATACATAATGCAGCGAATTTGCCGATGCCATGCGCCGGTGGTTGTGGCGCAACTAACTTGTCTTGGACTAACACTCCGAATGTAGCGACTTGGCGTTATGCGGGTAACGATACTTCGAAAATGGTGGTGACGCAGCAAGCCGACAAGGCGATTCTGAATTGGCAAGATTTCAATATTGGCCGGAATAATTCACTCCAATTCATTCAACCCAATGCCGACAGCCAGGTGCTCAATCGCATTTATGGTGCCGATCCATCGAGCATCGCCGGCAAGCTAACAGCCAACGGGCAGGTCTACCTGCTTAACCAAAACGGCATCATATTCAAGAATGGCGCGCAGATTAACGTTGGCGGGCTGGTCGCATCCACCCTTGGTCTCGACGACGATGTATTCACCAATGGATTTCTCTCGGTGGTCACAAATAAGCCGATTTTTGAGGGTGAAGGCGCCGGAAATATCGCTGTTGAAAAAGGCGCGATACTCCAAACGGGCCCAGGCGGCAGGGTGATGTTAGTGGCGCCCAACGTGACCAATGAGGGCGTAATAAGGACGCCCGATGGCCAGACAATTTTGGCTGCCGGTGCCAAGGTGTACGTGGAAAGTGGGGGCGATCTTGGCATTCGCGGATTGGTGGTCGAGGTTGACGGTGGTGGCAAGGTTGTTAACCTTGGCGACATTTTGGTCGGCAAGGGTGAC
>JANOTC010000006.1:0-4230 GCA_031416175.1 Gammaproteobacteria bacterium | reverse complement strand
ATGTCTCGCATCGTTGTCGCCGCTTTATACAAATTCGCCACGCTCGTAAATTACCGCGAAATGCACGATAGTGTGCTGGAATGCTGTGTTGTTAACCAGATTAAAGGCACAATCTTGTTGGCGAATGAAGGCATAAATGGCACTGTCGCGGGTAGTCGCGAGGGCATTGACCGCCTCTTGGCATTTCTACGTAGCGATGCGCGTTTAGCTTTGCTGGAGCACAAAGAATCGCTCGCCGAAGCCATGCCTTTTTATCGCATGCGGGTTCGGCTGAAAAAAGAAATTGTCACCTTGGGTGTGCCCGGTATTGATCCCAATGTGCAGGTGGGTACCTACGTTGCGCCGGAAGACTGGAACGCGTTAATTTCTGATCCTGACGTATTGTTAGTTGATACGCGTAATGATTATGAATGCGATATAGGTACGTTTCGTGGCGCGGTAGATCCGAAGACGACGACCTTCCGCGATTTTCCAGCGTACGTGCAAAAGCATCTCGATCCGGCAAAACACAAAAAAGTGGCAATGTTTTGCACGGGGGGAATTCGATGTGAAAAAGCCAGCGCATTTATGCTCGCCCAGGGGTTCGAAAATGTTTATCACCTACAAGGCGGAATTCTCAAATATCTGGAAAAAGTGCCAGCCGAACAGAGTTTATGGGAAGGCGAGTGTTTCGTATTTGACCAGCGCGTGGCGGTGCGGCAGGGCTTGGAAGCAGGCTCGCACGATCAGTGTAGTTCCTGCCGTCATCCGGTGGCGCCTGAGGATAAAATCTCGCCGAAGTATCAACTTGGCGTGTCTTGCCCGCGTTGTTTCGATGCGTTAACGGATGAAAAGCGAGCGAGTGCGTTGGAACGACAGAAACAGGTGGCATTGGCCCAGCAGCGCGGTACTCAGCATATTGGGGTTATGCAAAAAAAGCGGGACGAGTAGGGGGTTTTAATCCGTTTAACTGAATATTCCTGAAATATCGCGTCGGCAGAAATGATCGCCAATAAACAAGCGTTCTGCTATTTCCACAGCCGCGAATCGAAACTAAAAGGCTGCGCCTCACCAACCACGATTCGGTGAAAGTCCGGGTGATGGGGATTGACGACGTAGTTGCTGTCTGCGGGTGCGATGACGGATGGTACGCGCAAAACGACTGACGCCTGCGCGCGTACCCAATCGCTACCGATTTTTTGCGTCGCTGCGTCGGCCGGTTGCTGCCTCCATTTTTCCGGGAGTGCCGTAATGGTCATAACATCCACAATGGCCACTTTCGGTATCGCTAATTCAAAGACAACGTAATGAATGTGCTTGGCGTGGCTGTGGACATGCACTAACGTATCAAGCACCGCCAGCGCTTGTGAGTCGGAGCAATAGACCACCGGCACCATCAAACCATGCCAGCGTCCGCTGGCGAATTGGCAGCCGGCGCCCTTAAAGGCCGAGTCGGCGTGTTTGGCTTTGACAATACGCCAAGCCTTGATCATGAATACAAACCGTACTCAATCCGGTAGAGCAATTCCTCCACTTCTTTGGTGCCGACCTCGGTCCGCATCAACTCCAAGGGTGTTCGTTCACCGAGCGCCATTTGCGGTTGATGTAGCCACTCATTGGCGGCTTGGTCACTTTCTAGAACTTCGGCGGCCAGCTTGAAAAGTCGCGCGATGCGATAGAGGCGGTCACTGACATGGGCATCAAGATGCGCTTTCGGCGTCTTTCGATACCGCCCCAGCCATTTGCTGGAAACACCCAATGCCTGGGCGTATTCGTCATCACCCAACGTCAGGATATTTTGCAGAAAAAAAGCTGATTTAGAAGGCAGGCCGGCCAAAACCAAGTCGGCGACATCGAGCTGGGACTCCACCTTGCGGCCAAGGAGCTTCTGCCCGCCTAATGCATTCGTGATTTCTTTAAGGGCTAGCATCCTGGAGGGTTCCTTGTGGGACATATGTCTGTATTGTAGCGGACATCTGGCCATTTTTCATTAGGCGAGCCTGAAGTGTTGAGGCAGACGGCCAACTCGAAGAAAAGCTAAAACTCTGGTACGCGCTATTGAACGCGTTTAAGCCGGTTGCTTCGGGCTTGTCTCCGGACGCGGATAACCTTCCAGGAAAGCCTTTAAGCCCGCTTGAACTCGCTCATACGTCTTATCCACGTTCGTGGCAATATCACCTTCAAGCACTTTCAATCCGCCCAAGATGTCGCGTGCTTCGGAAAATCCTTGGTCGATGCCGCCACCAATTAGGGAAACGAAATCTTTCAGCGCCGTTTCCAAGTTTTTGTCTGGATGCGCCTCCTTATATTGACTAAAGAAGGTCGTGCTCATCGAGACAATGCGATCCGCTGTCGCTTGTGGAGAAACATCAAGGCCACCTTGGTAGGCTTTCTGAAGGGCGTTAGCATCCAATTCGGGGCTGAGCAACGAATTGATGTGGTCAATTGCCGTTTGGTAAAGCAACGTCATGGAATTGTCACCGGCGCTTACCGATACCTCCAGGGAAGCGGTGAGTATGGACTGGTTCAGAACTTGTCGTGTTTCGCTTAGATTTGGCATCGCCCGTGCCTGAGTGGACGTAGGCGGCTCTACAGCCTCGTTAATTTGTCGCTTATAGGGTGGCGGTGGCGAACTGGGCGCGAGGTTGATGGCGTCAGTTTTCATAGGAGCGGCCCTCTGCGATGGTGACGTTTGGCGCTGGCAATTGATCAGATGTGAAAATAGGTAGCGTAGTTGTGGCAATTTACCTGACATTAATTATGAGTTGCAAAGCGTGGTTTTGTTCCCTTCCCAAGGCGAGAATTAATGTTTAAAACGAGAGGAAGCATAATAAAATTAGACTGTGTAGGCGCAGCCTTGTCCGCCATTTTGTCGACACCTACAAAGTTGCCGCTTATTTCTGCTTGATTTTAAACAATAAAAAAACTGGCAGGCCTGGCATATGTCTTGCCTCTCGTGCTTAGGCAGTAATTTGAAAGGGAAAGCGAAATGGCCGAGAAACCAAAAGCGGATAAAGGCGATGCCGCTGCAGTGCCCGCCAAGACCGGCGGTTTACCGATTAAGATGATGATTATAGGTCTCGTCGCCGCGATTGTATTAATTGCCGTGAGCATGGCGGGTATGTTTTTCGTGCTGAAGTCACAAGGAATGCTCGGCGGTGGCGCAGCTCCCGCTCACGGTGGCAAAGAAGCCGCTGGACATGCAGCAGATAAGGAAAAAGACAAAGATAAGGAAGGCGCGACAGATGAATCCGGAGAGCCGCCGCCACCGGCACATTACGTTTCAATGGAGCAGCCATTGATTGTAAATTTCAGCGAAGGTGGAAAAACACGCTTTCTACAAGTAACCATTGATTTGATGACGCGTGACGGGAAAAAAGTGGAACAGATCAAAAAGCATTCGCCGCTTATTCGCAATAACGTATTGACCATATTTAGTCAGCAACCGGCGGAGATGTTGCGTTCGACATTAGGCAAAGAACAAATTCGCTTGGCCGTGTTAGCAGAAATTAAGAAAGTGTTGAAACAAGAAACCGGAGAAGAGATTGTGGAAGCTGTCTATTTTACTAGTTTCGTGATGCAGTAAAGCGTCATGGCTGGCGCAGATATACTTTCACAAGATGAAATTGATGCCTTATTGCATGGGGTTACAGCGGGTGATGTAGGGACTGGCGGTGGGGCAGAGGGGGCTGATGGAGATTTAAGCCCTTATGATTTCGCCAGCCAGGATCGCATTGTTCGTGGGCGCATGCCCACATTGGAAATGATCAACGAACGCTTTGCACGATTTTTTCGAATTAGCCTTTTTAACAAGATTAGACGCTCCGCCGAAATTTCGGTCAACGGCGTGCAGATGATGAAGTTCGCCGAATATGTGCACAGCTTATTCGTGCCTACCAGTTTAAATGTTGTACGCATGATGCCGTTGCGCGGCACGGGCTTATTCGTATTCGACCCTAAACTTGTTTATACCGTTGTGGATAATTATTTCGGTGGGATAGGGCGCTTTCACACCAAAATTGAAGGCCGCGAGTTCACACCTGTCGAGCTTCGTATTGTTGAAAACGTGTTGCAGCGTGCCTTTTTGGATTTGCAGGAAGCGTGGTCACCGGTTCTTAAAGTGGAATATGAATTTCTGAGTGCAGAAGTTAATCCGCATTTTGCGAGTATCGTCAGTCCCAGTGAAGTCGTTGTGGTGAGCTCTTTTAGTATTGAGCTTGAAGGCGGTGGCGGTGAAATGCATATTTGCTT
>JANOTC010000005.1:0-7609 GCA_031416175.1 Gammaproteobacteria bacterium | reverse complement strand
GCACGCCCCCTCATTGACTGCGCGAAGCCCTTACAAAGCCTTATCCAACGCATCGGGCTATCTATCGCAGTCCCCGAACAAGCGCCCGACCCGACCACTCTGACCCTGCTCGTCGGCGACCTCCCCTATGCATTGGGTTACCAAGACGGCCAAACCTTGCCACCACCCCTCGCGCTCACACCCTTACCGGAACGCGTGAACGCACTGCACGCCGTCCTTGCCGCTGCCGGTCCGCCGCCCTACGTGGGCCTAACATGGCGCGCAGGCACGCCGGGATTTAATCAACTCAACAAAAGCATACTGCTCACGACGCTGCAACCGCTTCTAACAACAACCTGTACCTGGGTGAATCTACAACGAAACCCCTTACCGCATGAGCTGGCGGAACTTGGCCGCTACACCGGGCAACACCTAGCCGACCTTAGCCACACCAATGCGGATCTCGAAGACATGTTAGCGCTGTTGTCTCTCCTTGATGATTACATCGGCGTGAGCAACACCAACATGCATTTGCGCGCCGCGCTGGGCCTGCCAGCGCAAGTGTTGGTGCCTTATCCACCCGAATGGCGCTGGCGTCTAACCGGGGCGCGTTCACCCTGGTTTCCCACCTTCAATGTGCTACGACAATCTCTCAATGGCGACTGGAATCCGGCCATCACCGCATGCTCCAAAACTCTGGCACAGAGGCTGCATCGACCCGCTCCGTAAGCTGTCCGATCCGGGGTGTTTCATGATAAGAGTTTTTATTGGCTTCGACGCACGTGAGGAGGTCGCCTTTCATGTGTTGTCGCGCAGCATCCACGCGCGCTCGTCGCAACCGGTGTCGATTACACCGTTGGTGCTGTCAGAACTCAAAGGTTTAATGTGGCGTGAACGTAACCAATTACAGTCTACTGATTTTTCGTTTTCTCGCTTTTTAACACCGTATCTTTCCGACTATCACGGCTGGTCCATTTTTATGGATTGCGACATGCTCGTGTTAGACGACATTAGCGAACTCTGGAACAAGCGCGACGAACGCTTTGCCGTACAAGTGATTAAGCACGAACATCGACCGAGTGAAAGCACTAAATTTCTCAATCAACCACAAAGCAGATATGAAAAGAAAAACTGGTCTAGCGTTATGTTATTCAATAACGCTAAATGCGCAGCACTGACACCTGACTATGTCAACGCCGCGTCCGGCTTAGACTTGCATCAATTTAAATGGCTCGGCAATGACGACTTAATTGGCGAGCTGCCGCACAAATGGAATCACCTGGTCGGTTACGACGAACCAGGCAATGCCTCACTCATTCACTACACCACGGGCGGACCGTACTACTCCGAATATCGCGATTGCGAATATTCACACGAGTGGATCACCGAACGTGAAGCCATGCTGTATTGTCAACAAAGGGGACATCGATGAACACCGCACTGAAGCAACAACCCATCTACGCAGAACCTGAAGCACCCGACTTCGCGTTCCCGACGATTGACGGCGACCCCATGCAATTGGTCGATTTTGCCGGACTGGCATTTTCCTACGCCAACACGCCTGCCGAGTTCGACGTCATTCTCACCGCTATGTTACGCGTCGAAGTGTTGGATTACATGGAGTGCTATCCCGCCGAGCTTTCCATCGTCGCGCCGCTTGTCACCGAGGCCGCGCGGCGCACCTGCTTCGCCAACAACCAAGACTACTTTCCAACTACCTTGTTTTTATTGCCACGACTGTTTAAAGACTTAGGCTGGAAGCTAGAAATAAATGACGACTGGAGCCTGCACTATCAACGCCTATTGCGCGTGACCGAAGGTGGCAGCGCCGAAGGCATTCACTATTGGGCAGCCCAAGTGAAGCTTTTGTTTATCGACGGGGTGTTCAATAGTTTTGATGCCGCTGTCAGTAAATTAGTGGCACGCACCCAATATGCGGAGCCGCGCCACAAAGTCGCCAGCAATTTGGTCAAGATAGGCATGATCATGGGTCACAGTGCCTGGGCGATACCCGCTAGCGACGCGGATGTGCGGCCGATTTGAGCCTCCCGGCACTTTCCTTGCTTTCCTGTGCCACAGAACCCTGAGCACACCAGGCCTCACGTGGGAAGTGTGCAGGGCTCACTACGGGGCATGGATGCCCCGCAGGGACGCCCACCTAAATAATAAAAACAAACGCTAGCGGAAATTAAACTCGAAATTCACCGCTTCCGCACCCGGATCAACCAATTCGATCTGAACACGCAAGGGAAGGCTCGCTTTCATCCCCGCGCCGATATCAATCTCAGTACTCAAATACTCCTCCGGTTTAAATCGACGCTGCGCGAGCAACTTCTGGTTAATATCGGAAAAGCTAAGCTCTAAGTCGGGAAATGGTTGTTGATACGTTGCCTTATTTCGAATGGTTGCCGTAATGAGCAACGCGCCTTTCGTGTTTGGATGAGAACGCACATCTCGATCCATAACTTCTATCGCCTGTAAGTCACGCAGCAACACTTCTTCACATGACTTCAGGGGTTTGATTACCATACACACGGCATCGACAACCATGCGCCCAGTGGCGTACTTACTCAAATCAGCGCGTTTAAAATAGACAAACTGACCAAACAACACCACCACTAATAAACCAATGAGCAAAGACCATCCCGCCGTAATCGCCCAACCGAGAGACTTTCGGGTGCCGCCTTCCTTGAGCTCTTCGAGCACAAATTGCTCTGCCGAACCTTCGTTTTGGAGATCGTCAATAATGGTAATCGGTTTGCCGGATGAGCTGGATTTACCCTTTACCGGCTCGGAGACGCCGCCCATATCGAATGCGGACTTCGACTCTGACCTTGATTCCGCTTTACCTCCCGAGGAAACGCTTGCGCCTGCCAACGCTTGCTCAATAACATCATCCGCCGCCGCCCGATAGGCTGCCGATATATTGCGTTCTTCATGCGCACCCACTGAGCTAGGCCCCAGGGTCGAAATCGAGTTTAACGATGCATTGCGGCTCGCCGCCGATGGAGGGGGTTGACGATCGAAACTACTCAGCATCGAAATAGCGTCCATTTCTGGACGGGTAGACGCAATCGACTCGGCGGACGCATACGCTTCCGTCACTTGGGCGTCGGCTGGCACTTCGTCGGTTAAATAGGCAATCGCATTGAAGACGTCGTCGCAATGACCGCAACGCACGCGACCGTCAGCACTTTTAAGCTGGGCCGTTGTAACTCTAAATAGGGTGTAACAAGTGGGACACTCAGTATACATAGATCATTCCACTACCGCGCGCAATCCTGCCTAGCAATATCAACGCCAGATGCCCATTTACACGCGTTTTCGTTGACCGCTGACAATTGCCCACCCATCCTTGAATTCGCTAGAGTTCAAATCGAAGTCCCTCAGATACACATTGACTACCGAGTCCGCTTGATCCGCCAAAATACCTGAAAGCGCGATCCACCCACCCGGGCGGATTAGTTTCGCAAAATAGTCTGACAATTCGATTAAGGGATTCGCCAGTATATTAGCTACTAATACATCGACCAATGGCGCCGAAAAGTTATCTGCCAAATGTAAAGAAAGTAGTTCACTGACAGAATTGGCCGCGGCGTTAGCCGCAGTCGCTTGCAGCGCTTGAGGGTCGATGTCCACCGCCCACACCCGCGCCGCGCCGAGTTTAGCTGCCGCAATGGCCAGGATACCCGAGCCACAGCCGAAATCGACCACCGCTGCGCCTGTCTGAATATGGCTATCCATCCATTCTAGGCACAAAGCAGTGGTAGCGTGTGTGCCCGTTCCAAACGCCAAACCTGGATCAAGCGAAATACTAATTCCATTTGGATCGGGTGGCTCATACGCAGTAGGTACCACCCATAGCCGACTGCCAAACTGCATCGGCCTAAAATCAGCCAGCCAGGCGCGTTCCCAGTCTTGGTCTTCGACGATTTGGCACGTGCTAGCAGGAACAGGCAAAGGCGCTAATTGGAGCGCCAGATTGGCGAGCACCGTATCAGCCACTGTTTCAGCCTCAAACAAGGCCACCACCGTCACATCTCGCCACAAAGGCAAGGCACCCGGGGGCGGCTCGAATATTGGCTGATCCGCCGCGTCTTCAAACGTTACCGCACTTGCGCCCACATCAAGCAAGGCGTCGCTGAGTGGCTCCGCCGTTTTTTCATCGGTAACAAAGCGTAATTGAACCCACGGCATGGCGCTAATCCCGACCGCGATTAATGGATACCCAATTTCTTTTCCAGGTAATGGATGTTCGTCCCCCCTGCAAGAAAATTAGGATCGCGCATAATGTCTTCATGTAACGCGGTATTGGTTTTTATGCCCTCAATGACCAACTCACTCAACGCGGTTCGCATGCGAGCGGCCGCGCTTTCACGCGTATCGCCAAACGCAATCAACTTGCCAATCATTGAATCGTATGTTGGCGGAACCGTGTAGCCGCTGTAAATATGCGATTCCACCCGAATTCCCGGGCCACCAGGGGCATGGTATTGGGTGATTTTGCCAGGACACGGCATGAACGTGCGCGCATCTTCGGCATTAATGCGGCATTCAATCGCATGTCCACGCCAATGGATGTCGCTTTGTTTGTGCGTCATTGGCTCGCCAGAGGCGATCAAGATTTGCTCTTTGACAATATCCACGCCCGTGACCATTTCTGTGACGGGGTGTTCGACTTGCAAGCGCGTGTTCATTTCGATGAAATAAAAGCCGCCGTCTTCATAGAGGAACTCAAACGTTCCTGCGCCACGATAAGCAATTTTACGGCAGGCTTCCGCCACCCGCTCGCCCATCTCGCGACGCACATTCGCTGTGATTCCGGGCGCAGGCGCCTCTTCCACCACTTTCTGGTGGCGGCGCTGCATAGAACAGTCGCGCTCACCTAAATGAATGGCGTTGCCGTGCGTATCCGCTAACACCTGAAATTCGATGTGACGCGGATTTTCAAGAAACTTCTCCATGTACACATTATTGTTACTGAAGGCGGCCTGAGCTTCGTTTTTAGTCAGGGAAATCGCACTTAGCAGCGTCGCCTCGCTACGCACCACACGCATGCCGCGCCCACCGCCACCGCCGGACGCTTTGATAATGATGGGATAGCCGATTTCGCGTGCAATTCGCATATTTTCGTCGGCATCGTCTCCGAGCACGCCTCCCGAACCCGGCACGCAGGGCACACCCGACTTCTTCATGGCCGCAATGGCTGACACTTTGTCACCCATCAAGCGAATGGTTTCGGAGCGCGGTCCAATAAAAATAAAACCACTCGACTCCACCCGTTCGGCGAAATCAGCATTTTCAGACAGAAATCCGTAACCGGGATGAATTGCCTGCGCGTCCGTTACTTCGGCCGCCGCAATGATAGCCGGAATATTTAAGTAGCTCAGTGCCGATGGCGCCGGCCCAATACACACCGACTCATCGGCCAAACGCACATGCTTGAGTTCACGGTCCGCTTCAGAATGCACAGCAACGGTCTTGATGCCCAACTCGCGACAGGCTCGCAGAATACGCAACGCGATCTCGCCGCGATTGGCGATTACGATCTTATCTATCATGAGATCCCTTCCGACGCGTTATAGAGTTATTCGATCACGTACAGGGGTTCGCCGTATTCCACGGGCTGGCCATTTTCGACCAACACAGCACTAACCACCCCGGTTTTATCCGCCTCAATTTGATTGAGAATTTTCATGGCTTCGACGATGCAAATGGTGTCACCCACATTCACTCGGCTGCCAATTTCAACAAAGGATTTCGCACCGGGTGTCGGCGCCCGATAAAACGTTCCGACCATCGGTGATTTCACCGTATGACCGAGTGGCTTTTTCTCAACAGGTACAGCAACGGCCGCCGCTGGCGCAGCAACAACTGAAGCCGCCGGAGCGGACTGCGGCGCAAACATATGCATAGGCATGTGCATCGTGGGCATCGGCCCTTGCCGACTGATGCGCACAGACTCTTCACCCTCCTTGATTTCAATTTCAGCGATGCCCGATTCTTCGAGCAATTCGATAAGCTTTTTGATCTTACGAATATCCATAACTACGGTTGTTTCCTCGTATCCAAATAGTTGATCGCCGCCGCAAGCGCGAGCTCGTACCCGTGCGGACCTAGACCGCTAATAACGCCTATCGCGATGTCCGAGAAATAGGAATGATGACGAAATGGTTCGCGCGCATGCACGTTTGACAAATGGATCTCGATAAAGGGAATTTCCACGGCTGATAACGCATCGCGCAACGCCACACTGGTGTGGTTAAACGCGGCTGTATTAATAACAACAAAATCGACTCCGTTGGGCCGCGCATCGTGCACGCGAGCGATCAGCTCATGCTCTGCATTACTTTGAAAAGAATCGAACACGTGCCCCGCCTGCGCGCACAGCGCGCGCAAGCGCTCATTAATCGTTTCCAGACTCGCGCGCCCATAATGTTTAGGCTCCCGCGTGCCAAGCAGATTTAGATTTGGGCCGTTAAGGACTAAGATTTTAGCCATGCACTCCTACAATCTTCTGCGCCAACCGGGCGACTTGGGTGGCCGAATTTTGCAGCAGCAAGTGCAAGATGTCCAGTTATTTCAGGGCAATCGCGTCAATATACCGACCAATTGCCGGACGATGGCCGGACGATGGCCGGACGCCAAGGAATCCAATCCCTACATAAACGCGCGGTTCACGTGCGCTTTAAACGGTTCGGCTTTGAGAAAACCTACCAAGCGCCACTCTCTGTGTTCTTTACCGCCACGATCAAAGAAGATCAGGGAGGGTGGCCCGACCAGATTAAAGCGCTTCAAAAGCGCTTTGTCTACCTCATCGTTGGCGGTCACGTCCGCTTGCAACAAGATGCCTTTACTCAATTCAGCCCGCACACCTCCATCGGAGAACGTGTATTTTTCCATTTCTTTACAGGACACGCACCAGTCGGCGTAGAAATCGAGCATTACCGGCTTGCCCGACGCCGCTGCTAATGCTACTTCGCGATCCAAGTCTTCTGCCGATTTAATCCGCTTGAAGTGCTGAGTCTCCGCCACCGCATGCGTACCAGCCCCGCCCGCCACGCCGCCACCTGCGCCAGCGAACACACCGCGTAAAGGCTGCCATACATCCTTGCCGCCCGCCGCCACGCCCACGAACAACACGCTGCCGTATACTAGCAGTATCCAGCCTACGCCTTTCCACAGCTTACGCCAGCCGCTTGCCTTAGCGTCAAGCTGCGATAACGCACCCATATAAACTGCCGAGCACACCAGCAGTGCGCCCCATAACACCATCGCCACCACTTCCGGCACGATGCGCTCCAACATCCAAATGGCCACCGCCAACATCAACACGCCGAACACCGCCTTCACGGCGTCCATCCAGGCACCTGCTCTAGGCAACAATTTCCCGGCAGACAGACCGATGAGCAACAGCGGAGCGCCCATGCCCATGCTCAGCGCGAACAACGCAATGCCACCCAACACCGCATCGCCACTTTGACCGATATAAATCAAGGCACCTGCCAATGGCGCCGCAACACACGGCCCCACAATCAGCGCGGAAAGGAAGCCCATAATGGCGACACCCACCAAGGTTCCGCCTTTTTGACTATTGCTGATCTCCGTCAAGCGCGTCTGCCATGAAGAC
>JANOTC010000004.1:0-16741 GCA_031416175.1 Gammaproteobacteria bacterium | reverse complement strand
CAGGTCCAGACGTTAAGTCCGTAAAAGACATAAAAGAACAGGAAGTGTACATGGGCGAAATGCCGCTCATGACGCGGAATGGGACATTCGTTATCAATGGCACGGAACGCGTTATTGTTTCCCAGTTACATCGTTCGCCGGGCGTGTTTTTCGACCATGATCGGGGTAAAACCCATTCGTCTGGAAAGCTGCTTTACTCTGCGAGAATTATTCCCTATCGTGGTTCTTGGTTGGATTTCGAATTCGACGCCAAAGACTGCGTATATGCACGTATAGACCGTCGACGAAAAATCCCGGCTACTATTTTACTGCGCGCCCTCGGCTATTCGACGTCTGATATTTTGCAGATGTTCTTCGAAACCGATTCGTTTGAAATCACCGATAAAGGTGTCAAGTTCACACTGATTCCGCAACGTTTGCGTGGTCAGACGCTACCGTTTGATTTGGCCGCGAGCAAGGGCAAGGTCATCGTCGAAGCGGGACGCCGGGTTACTGCGCGTCACATCCGCGAAATGGAAGAAAACAATCTGACCACCATTGTTGTGTCGGATGAATTCATTCACGGTCGTGTTATTTATAGCGACGTTATTGACGCCGCAACGGGCGAAGTGATTGCGAATGCGAATGACGAAATCGGCAAGGAATTGCTTGAGAAAATGCTCAAGCATGGCGTCAAGTCTTTCACGACCATCTACACCAATGATTTAGATCATGGCCCGTACATGTCGGATACCTTGCGTATTGATCCGACCCGCAGCGATTTCGAAGCGCAAGTTGAAATTTACCGCATGATGCGTCCTGGCGAGCCGCCCACCAAGGAAGCGGCGCAAGCGCTCTTGAACAACTTGTTTTTCACGTTTGAACGATATGACCTCTCGGCCGTTGGCCGTATGAAGTTCAATCGTCGCGTGGCCCGAAAAGAAGTCAAAGGCCCAGGCGTTTTGTCGAAAGACGACATCATTGACGTTTTGAAAGTCTTAATTGACATTCGTAATGGCAAGGGTGAGGTCGATGACATTGATCACCTTGGCAATCGACGTATTCGAAGCGTCGGCGAAATGGCGGAAAATCAATTCCGTGTTGGCCTGGTGCGCGTTGAGCGGGCAGTCAAGGAACGTCTAAACATTGCGGAAAGTGAAGGCCTAATGCCGCAGGAACTCATCAATGCGAAGCCGGTCTCGGCTGCCATTAAGGAGTTTTTCGGATCAAGCCAGCTTTCTCAGTTCATGGATCAAAATAATCCACTCTCGGAAATCACGCATAAGCGCCGTGTATCGGCTCTTGGGCCTGGCGGTCTGACGCGAGAGCGCGCGGGATTTGAAGTTCGTGACGTGCATCCGACGCATTACGGTCGCGTTTGCCCAATTGAAACGCCAGAAGGACCGAATATCGGTCTGATCAATTCGTTGGCCATTTATGCGCGAACGAATGAGTACGGCTTTTTGGAAACGCCATATCGCAAAGTAATTGATGGCCGCGTTACGGACGAAATTGAATACCTGTCCGCGATTGAAGAAGGTCAGTACGTCATCGCGCAGGCTAATGCAGCGCGTGACGAGTCAGGCCAGTTGACCGATGAATTTGTACCTTGCCGGACAAACGGTGAATTTACACTTTCAACACGCGACAAAGTTGATCACTTAGACGTATCACCGAAACAGATTCTTTCGGTGGCGGCGGCGCTAATTCCGTTCCTTGAGCATGATGACGCGAATCGCGCACTCATGGGATCGAACATGCAGCGTCAAGCCGTGCCGACTCTGCGTAGCGAAACGCCGTTAGTGGGCACAGGCATGGAAAAGCCCGTGGCTGTCGATTCCGGTGTGACTGTCAACGCTGAGCGTGGTGGTGTTGTTGATTCCGTTGATGCAGGCAGAATTGTTGTTCGTGTAAACGATGATGAGACCGTCGCCGGTGAAGCGGGCGTTGACATCTACAATTTGACCAAATACTCGCGTTCGAATCAGAACACCTGTATTAATCAGCGCCCTCTGGTCAAACCAGGTGACACGATTGCGCGTGGCGACGTCCTCGCAGATGGTCCGTCAACCAGTCTTGGCGAGCTTGCCTTGGGTCAAAATCTCCTAGTTGCTTTTATGCCTTGGCACGGATACAACTTCGAAGATTCGATCTTAATTTCCGAGCGGGTAGTAGAAGAGGATCGTTACACGACGATTCACATTGAAGAGCTGACGTGCGTGGCGCGAGATACGAAGCTCGGGCCTGAGGAAATTACGGGCGATATTCCCAATGTCGGAGAGTCCGCATTAGCCAAATTGGATGAGGCTGGCGTTGTCTACATCGGTGCCGAAGTAAAACCTGGTGATATTTTGGTTGGCAAGGTAACGCCAAAAGGCGAAACCCAGCTCACACCGGAAGAAAAGCTCCTTCGCGCAATTTTCGGCGAAAAGGCGCTTGACGTAAAAGATACGTCACTGCGTGTTCCGTCCGGAATGATCGGTACTGTCATCGACGTTCAGGTGTTTACGCGTGACGGTATCGAAAAAGATGTTCGCGCCAAGCAAATTGAAGAAGCTGAACTTGCGCGCTATCGAAAGGATCTTAACGATCAATTCCGCATCCTTGAAGAAGATACGTTCCAGCGCCTGGAAAAAGCATTAGTCGGAAAGCCAGTTGCTGGCGGTCCTCGCGGCTTAAAGGCGGGTTCGAAAGTTACGACTGAGTATTTGTCGGAACTTGCGCGTGACAAGTGGTTCGAAATTCGTTTGGTTGACGAAGAGACCAATGCTCAGCTGGAGAAAACAGCTGAACATCTCAAATTGAAACGGATGGAAATGGACGAACGCTTTGAAGAAAAGCGCGTCAAGATCACGTCCGGTGACGACTTGGCTCCTGGCGTCTTGAAGATGGTTAAGGTTTATTTGGCTGTAAAACGTCGAATTCAACCAGGCGATAAGATGGCTGGCCGTCATGGAAACAAGGGGGTCATTTCGATGATCGTCCCGGTTGAAGATATGCCGCATACGGCGGACGGTACGCCGATGGATGTCGTCCTCAACCCGCTTGGCGTACCTTCACGAATGAACGTCGGTCAAGTATTGGAAACGCATTTAGGCTGGGCAGCAAAAGGTCTAGGACTTAAGATCGGCGGCATGATCGACGCCAAACAAAAAGTGGAAGGGATTCGTGAGTTCTTAGATAAAGTCTATAACTCCGACCCTAACGGCAAACAAGAGCCGCTGAATACGCTGACTGATGCGGAAATCATGGAGCTAGCGAAGAACTTGCGCCGTGGTGTGCCAATGGCAACACCCGTGTTTGCTGGAGCAAGCGAAGACGAAATCAAGGACTTGCTTGAATTAGCAGGGCTGCCGCGAACCGGTCAAATTCAGTTGTATGACGGACGCACAGGTGACGCCTTTGATCGCGTCGTTACGGTTGGTTATATGTACATGCTCAAGCTTAACCATTTGGTTGATGACAAGATGCATGCCCGTTCTACGGGGCCGTATAGCTTAGTGACGCAACAACCTCTGGGCGGTAAAGCGCAATTCGGTGGTCAACGCTTCGGAGAAATGGAAGTGTGGGCATTGGAAGCGTACGGAGCCGCGTATACGTTGCAGGAAATGTTAACGGTTAAATCCGATGACGTGAACGGTCGCACCAAGATGTACAAGAATATTGTTGACGGCGACCATCGTATGGAAGCCGGTATGCCCGAATCTTTCAACGTTTTGCTCAAGGAGATTCGATCACTTGGAATCGATATCGAACTTGAACGTGATTGAAATGGTTTTGGAGTCTGATCCGTACATGTCCTTTGTGAAGGAGACCCGGCCTTGAAAGATCTGTTGAATTTGCTGCGCCAAGGGCCAGCTGAGGAATTTGACCGTATTCGTATCGGTCTAGCGTCACCTGAGAAGATCCGCTCATGGTCTTATGGTGAGGTGAAAAAGCCCGAAACCATTAACTATCGGACCTTTAAGCCGGAACGCGATGGTCTGTTTTGCGCCAAAATATTTGGCCCAGTTAAAGACTATGAGTGCTTGGGCGGAAAGTACAAGCGACTCAAACATCGCGGCGTTATCTGTGAAAAGTGTGGCGTTGAGGTGACGTTGGCGAAGGTTCGACGTGATCGCATGGGTCACATTGAACTAGCCAGCCCAGTTGCGCACATTTGGTTCCTTAAGTCCCTGCCGTCCCGCATGGGCTTGCTCTTGGATATGACGCTAAGAGATATCGAACGCATTCTTTATTTTGAATGCTTTGTAGTTATCGACCCAGGCATGGCCAAAGGCTTAGAGCGCGGCCAATTGCTGTCCGATGAGCAATACCTCGACGCGATCGAACAGTACGGCGATGAATTCGACGCTCGCATGGGTGCTGAAGCTATTCGCGAGTTGTTGCGCACCATCGGCGTCGATGACGAAGTAAACCGCATTCGCGACGATATTGGTTCAACAACTTCGGAAACGAAGATGAAGAAGCTTTCGAAGCGCGTGAAGTTACTTGAAGCATTGATCGAGTCTGGCAATAAGGCCGAGTGGATGGTAATGACCGTCCTGCCGGTGTTGCCGCCCGAGTTGCGCCCGTTGGTCCCGCTAGATGGCGGTCGTTTTGCGACATCTGACTTAAACGATCTCTATCGCCGCGTGATCAATCGAAATAATCGCCTGAAGCGCTTACTTGATCTGAATGCGCCCGACATCATCGTGCGCAATGAAAAGCGCATGTTGCAGGAAGCGGTAGATGCGCTGTTAGACAATGGCCGTCGTGGTCGCGCCATCACTGGCTCGAATAAACGCCCGCTTAAGTCACTTGCTGACATGATCAAGGGTAAGCAAGGTCGCTTCCGCCAAAATCTTTTGGGCAAGCGCGTCGATTATTCGGGTCGTTCCGTTATCGTCGTGGGACCCACGTTGCGTCTGCATCAATGCGGTTTGCCGAAGAAAATGGCCCTTGAACTCTTCAAGCCGTTTATCTTTAGCAAATTAGAGCGTCGCGGGCTGGCTACCACTATCAAAGCGGCCAAGAAGATGGTCGAGCGTGAAGGGCCGGAAGTTTGGGATGTCCTCGAAGAAGTTATTCGCGAACATCCAGTGCTTCTGAACCGCGCGCCGACGCTTCATCGCCTCGGTATCCAAGCGTTCGAACCGATCTTGATTGAAGGGAAGGCGATTCAGCTTCACCCTCTCGTGTGTTCGGCATACAACGCCGACTTCGACGGTGACCAAATGGCCGTCCACGTTCCGCTCTCGTTGGAAGCTCAGCTTGAAGCGCGAACCTTGATGATGTCGACCAACAACGTGCTGTCGCCCGCCAACGGTGAGCCAGTTATCGTTCCGTCTCAAGACGTCGTTCTCGGTCTCTATTGTATGACGCGAGAAAAGATCAACGGTCGTGGCGAAGGGCGTGCCTACTCGAACGTTGCCGAAGTTCATCGCGCATATGAATCCGGTTTCTTGGAACTGAATTCCAAAATCCGCGTTCGCATCACCGATTGGTTATACGACGAAACGGGCGAGGCCAAGTCGCGTCGCCGTTTGATGGAAACCACGACAGGTCGAGCCTTGTTGAGTGAAATCCTGCCGAAGGGTCTCACGTTCGAACATGTGAACAAGGTTCTGACGAAAAAGGCGATTTCTTCCTTAATTAACGCCTGCTACCGTCAAATCGGTCTCAAGCCTACCGTCATTTTTGCTGACCAGTTAATGTACACCGGCTTCCGCTTTGCGACGCGCTCTGCGGTCTCGTTTGGTGTAAATGACATGGTCATTCCAGACTTGAAGGCAACGATCTTGGCAGCTGCCGAGAAAGAAGTTAAGGAGATTGAGAACCAGTATATTTCTGGTCTTGTCACCAACGGCGAACGTTATAATAAGGTCGTCGATATTTGGTCGCACACCAATGACCAAGTTGCGAAAGCGATGATGGAAATGTTGGGTTCGGAAGACGTTCGCGATTCGACTGGGAAAATGCAACGCCATGCGTCGATTAACTCCATCTTTATGATGTCAGACACGGGTGCTCGAGGCAGCTCGGCACAGATTCGCCAATTGGCGGGTATGCGCGGATTGATGGCAAAACCAGACGGCTCGATCATCGAGACCCCAATTACCGCCAATTTCCGCGAAGGATTGAACGTATTACAATACTTCATTTCCACTCACGGAGCGCGTAAGGGTCTCGCGGATACCGCGCTTAAGACGGCTAATTCCGGTTATTTAACTCGTCGCCTTGTTGACGTAGCGCAAGATCTTGTTGTAACAGAAGTTGATTGTGGAACCACATTTGGTTTGTTGATGGAGCCACTCATTGAAGGTGGTGACGTCGTAGAACCCTTGCGTGAGCGCGTATTGGGTCGCGTCGTTGCTATCGAAGTGAAGGCGCCAGGCTCTGAGCAGGTTGTCGCTCAGGCTGGAACATTGTTAGATGAAGGCTGGGTCGAACGGCTTGAAAAGGCGAGCGTTGACCAAGTCTGGGTCCGTTCTCCGATTACCTGCGAAACACGATTCGGCATTTGTGCAATGTGCTATGGTCGCGACCTCGGTCGTGGTCATCGTGTGAATATTGGTGAAGCGGTCGGTGTGGTAGCGGCGCAGTCCATTGGTGAGCCGGGTACACAGCTCACCATGCGTACCTTCCATATCGGGGGCGCGGCTTCTCGTTCGGCTGCAGTCAGCAGCGTCGAAGTGAAATCCAAAGGTAATATTCGTCTTCATAATCTGAAAACGGTTAAGAACCGCAATGGCTACTTTGTTGCGGTGTCCAGATCGGGCGAAATTGGCGTCGTTGACGAGTTTGGTCGCGACCGCGAACGCTACAAAGTGCCGTATGGTGCCATCATTTCCAAATATGACGGTGAACCGGTTGGCGCTGGCGAGCAAGTGGCGACATGGGATCCACATACTCATCCGGTCGTCACCGAAGTGGCGGGTCGTATCAAGTTCCATGACTTCGCTGAAGGCTTAACAGTACAACGTCAAGCCGACGAAGTTACCGGCCTAACCAGCTTGGTCGTGACAGATCCAAAACAACGTGGCACTGCAGCTCGCGAATTGCGGCCTATGGTCAAATTGGTAGACGATAAGGGTAACGACCTTAAACTTCCTGGTACTGATATACCAGCCATGTACTACTTACCGGCCGGGGCCATTGTTAGTCTGGGGGATGGTGCGGACGTGGGTGTGGGTGACGTTGTCGCGCGTATTCCACAAGCGTCGACCAAGACTCGTGACATCACTGGGGGTCTACCGCGCGTCGCCGATTTGTTCGAAGCAAGAAAGCCAAAAGAACCGGCAATCTTGGCCGAGATATCGGGAACGATCAGTTTCGGCAAGGATACTAAGGACAAGCAGCGCCTTATTATTACAACAGCCGAGGGCGAGCCCCACGAAGAGCTCATACCGAAATGGCGCCATGTGACGGTTTTCGAAGGCGAGCATGTCGAACGTGGCGAGGTTATTTGCGACGGAGCGCCAAATCCGCAAGACATTCTACGTCTCTTAGGCGTAAGTGAGCTGGCCCGATACATCGTGAACGAAGTTCAGGATGTCTATCGCTTGCAAGGCGTGAAGATCAACGACAAGCACATTGAAGTGATTGTTCGCCAGATGTTGCGTCGAGTAGAAGTGTCGGATGCGGGAGACACGCGCTTCCTAAAGGGTGAGCAGGTCGAACGTTCTCGTTTGTTGGACGAGAATGATCGTTGCAAGTCCGTGAGTAAGATGCCGGCGACGTTTACCGAACTGTTGTTGGGTATTACGAAAGCCTCCTTGGCAACTGAGTCATTTATCTCCGCCGCGTCTTTCCAAGAGACAACGCGTGTTTTGACTGAAGCAGCAGTAAGCGGAAAGATGGACGATTTGCGTGGTCTCAAGGAAAACGTCATTGTTGGTAGATTAGTGCCTGCTGGAACTGGCTTGGCCTATCATGCTGCTCGTCGCGAACGCATAGCACAGCGAGAGAGCGCTAAGAGCGCGCCTAATGAGGGCGTGAGCAAAGAGGGATTTGAGCAAGTCTTCGAGTAAAGCATGCCTTAGCGGCCCTCCTGGTGCGGCAATGGAGATGGGAATCATAGATCCCTATCCATTGCTCGCGCAAGCGGCCAAAAATGCTGTCTTTGCATCTGAGAAAGAACAGTGTTCCCCGCGAAATCCTGAATATATTACGCTTCGGGCTTGACAGAGGTGGGGGGCATCAATACAATTTCGCGCCTTGGCTGCGCAATGGTCCAAACCGGCGACCGTGCGGTTTATGCCTGATAATTTATTTGGAGCGGATTCTGATGGCCACAGTTAATCAGTTGGTGCGTAAACCGCGCTCGTCAAAAGCAGCGCGAAGCGGAGTTCCGGCACTTGCCGGCTGCCCGCAAAAGCGTGGCGTATGTACACGCGTTTACACCACTACCCCTAAAAAGCCTAACTCAGCGCTGCGAAAAGTGGCGCGCGTTCGTTTGACGAACGGAATGGAAGTAAGTAGTTACATCGGTGGTGAAGGCCATAATTTGCAAGAACACTCCGTGGTTCTTATACGAGGCGGTCGCGTGAAGGATCTTCCTGGTGTTCGTTATCACACTGTTCGAGGAACGTTAGACACGTCGGGTGTTGCTGAGCGACGCCAAGGGCGTTCTAAGTACGGCGCGAAACGTCCTAAGTCGTAAGACTTGGATTGTTGGACTAAACGAAGCGATTAAGTAATAGGTAAAGGCAATGCCAAGAAGACGCGTAGCAGAGAAACGACAGACCCTTCCCGACCCTAAATTCGGAAGCGCCCGTGTAGGCCGTTTTGTAAATATGGTCATGCGTTCTGGTAAGAAGGCAGTCGCGGAGCGAATCGTGTACGGAGCCTTAGATCAGGTAACAACGAAGAGCAGCAAAAACGCGTTGGAAGTGCTTGATAAAGCGCTTGAAAATGTGCAGCCCTTGGTTGAAGTGAAGTCACGACGCGTAGGTGGGGCGACTTACCAGGTACCGGTAGAAGTGCGTTCGGATCGTGGCATGGCACTGGCAATGCGCTGGCTGTCAGATGCAGCGCGTAATCGTGGCGAAAAGTCCATGGGAATGCGTCTGGCCGGCGAATTGCTTGATGCGGCCGAAAATAAGGGCGCAGCAGTCAAGAAGCGAGAAGATACACATCGAATGGCCGATGCCAACAAGGCATTTGCGCATTATCGGTGGTAAAAGCGATTTTTTTTCGGAGCATTCGGCGTGGCACGTAAGACACCTCTCAATCGGTATCGCAACATTGGCATCATGGCTCACATTGATGCCGGAAAAACAACGACAACAGAACGCGTGCTGTTTTACACTGGGGTGTCGCACAAGCTAGGTGAAGTGCATGACGGCGCCGCGACCATGGATTGGATGGAGCAAGAACAAGAACGCGGGATCACCATCACATCCGCTGCAACAACCTGCTTCTGGAGTGGCATGGGTAAACAATACCCAGAACATCGAGTCAATATTATTGACACGCCTGGACACGTCGATTTTACGATTGAAGTAGAACGCTCGCTGCGCGTTCTCGACGGTGCCGTCACCGTGTTTTGCGCGGTGGGTGGCGTCGAGCCGCAGTCCGAGACCGTATGGCGTCAAGCTAACAAATATGGCGTACCGCGGTTGGCGTTCGTTAATAAGATGGACCGCGCTGGCGCAAACTTTACCCGCGTAGTCGAGCAGATTCGTAAACGTCTGGGCGCGACGCCTGTGCCAATTCAGTTGCCTATCGGAGCGGAAGAGACGTTTCGTGGCGTGATCGATTTAGTCAAGATGAAAGCGATTGAGTGGAGTGAAGCGGACAAGGGCATGAGCTTCGTGTACCACGACATTCCAGAAGCCATGGCGAAAGAATGCGCGGCTGCTCATGAAAAGCTGGTAGAAGCGGCGGCGGAAGGCGATGAAGAATTGATGGAAAAGTACCTCGGTGGCGAGGACTTAACTGAAGAAGAAGTCAAGCGAGGTATCCGGATTCGAACCCTAGCGGGTCATATTGTCCCCTGCGTTTGCGGCTCTGCATTCAAAAACAAAGGCGTTCAAGCAATGCTTGACGCGGTCATTGATTATTTGCCTGCACCGGTTGACATCCCGCCCATCAAAGGCATCGCGGACGACGCGGCTGAGACTGTCGTCGAGCGCAAACCGTCGGATGACCAGCCGTTTGCTGCGCTTGCATTTAAGATTATGACTGACCCTTTCGTGGGAACGCTGACATTTTTCCGTGTGTACTCGGGTGTGTTGAATTCCGGTGACACCGTGTACAACCCGGTTAAGTCGAGAAAGGAACGTGTGGGTCGTATTGTTCAGATGCATGCGAATCATCGTGAAGAAATACGCGAAGTCTATTGTGGTGACATCGCGGCAGCAGTTGGCCTGAAGGATGTTACTACCGGTGATACGTTGTGCGATTTGAAAGACATTTGCACATTGGAGCGGATGGAATTCCCAGAACCTGTTATTTCGGTCGCCATTGAGCCGAAGACGAAGGCAGACCAAGAAAAAATGGGCATGGCGCTCTCGAAATTGGCCCAAGAAGATCCATCGTTCCGTGTTCATACTGATGAAGAAACCGGCCAGACCATTATTTCCGGGATGGGCGAGTTACACTTGGAGATTATTGTCGACCGTATGCGTCGTGAGTTTAAAGTTGAGGCAAATGTTGGGGCGCCTCAGGTTGCTTACCGCGAGACTATTCGGAAGATGGTTGAACAGGAAGGTAAATTCGTCCGTCAGAGTGGTGGTCGCGGCCAATATGGACATGTTTGGCTTCGTATCGAGCCGCAGGAATCGGGCAAAGGCTATGAATTTGTCAACGGCATCGTTGGTGGTGTCGTCCCTCGAGAGTACATTCCCGCAGTCGATAAGGGTATTCAGGAGCAGATGAAGAATGGCGTCGTGGGCGGCTTCCCGGTCGTAGATGTCAAAGTAACAATTTTCGATGGATCGTACCACGACGTCGATTCCAATGAAATGGCGTTCAAAATCGCCGGATCGATGGGCTTTAAGGCGGGTGCACTTGCTGCGAACCCGGCGCTCTTAGAGCCAATCATGAAAGTTGAAGTAGTGACGCCGGAAGATTATATGGGAGACGTGATGGGCGACTTGAATCGTCGTCGCGGCTTGCTGCAGGGAATGGACGATGGTCCGTCAGGCAAAGTGATTCGTGCGGAAGTGCCATTGTCAGAGATGTTTGGATACGCGACAGATTTGCGTTCTGCAACGCAAGGGCGCGCAACGTATGCGATGGAATTTCTAAAATATGTTGAAGCTCCGAATAATATCGCGGAAGCGATTATTAAAAGAGCCGGAAAGTAAGCTGGATTTGAAAACTTAACGAGGTGCTTGGCAGTGGCTAAGGCAAAATTCGAACGAAAGAAACCGCACGTAAACGTCGGGACAATTGGTCACGTCGATCATGGCAAGACCACGTTGACGGCTGCGTTGACGAAAGTCATGGCAGAGAAATTTGGCGGCGAATTCAAAGCATACGACCAAATTGACAGCTCGCCTGAAGAAAAGGCGCGTGGGATCACCATTTCGACGGCACACGTCGAATATGAATCCACTGTACGGCACTACGCCCACGTTGACTGCCCAGGCCATGCGGATTATGTGAAAAACATGATCACCGGCGCGGCGCAGATGGATGGCGCGATCTTGGTGGTTTCTGCGGCTGACGGCCCGATGCCGCAAACGCGCGAACACATCTTGCTGGCTCGCCAAGTAGGCGTTCCCTACGTCGTCGTGTTCTTGAACAAAGCCGACATGGTCGACGACGCTGAATTGCTTGAGCTTGTCGAAATGGAAGTGCGTGAGCTTCTCGACAAGTATGAGTTTCCAGGCGACAAGACCCCAGTCATTGTTGGGTCAGCGCTGAAAGCCTTAGGTGGCGACCAAAGCGATATCGGTGTAAAAGCCATATGGAAGTTGGTCGATGCCATGGATAGTTACATCCCAGAGCCAGTACGAGCCATTGATGGCGCCTTCCTGATGCCAATTGAAGATGTCTTCTCGATCTCAGGTCGCGGCACCGTGGTCACGGGTCGAATTGAACGTGGTATCGTTAAAGTTGGCGAGGAAGTTGAGATTGTCGGCATCCGCGCCACCCAGAAGACCATCGTGACGGGCGTGGAAATGTTTCGTAAGCTGCTTGACCAAGGTCAGGCGGGCGACAACGTCGGTATTTTACTCCGTGGCACCAAGCGTGAGGACGTCGAACGTGGCCAAGTATTGGTTAAGCCGGGTTCAATGCTTCCGCGTACCAAGTTCCAAGCGGAAGTGTACGTGTTGAGCAAAGAAGAAGGCGGTCGTCATACCCCGTTTTTCAAAGGTTATCGTCCGCAGTTTTACTTCCGAACCACGGATGTGACGGGTGCGTGCGAATTGCCAGAAGGCGTGGAAATGGTCATGCCTGGCGATAACGTGACCATGGTCGTGAATTTAATCGCGCCGATTGCGATGGAACAGGGCTTGCGCTTTGCTATTCGTGAAGGCGGTCGTACCGTTGGCGCAGGTGTCGTCGCCAAGGTTCTTGAATAGTTAGTAGTTGACAGAGCGGTGTGGTATGGCGCCGCTCATGTCAAAGGCAAGCGTCCGTCGAGACGTATACATAAAGCACGTAGGCCAGTAGCTCAATTGGCAGAGCGGCGGTCTCCAAAACCGCAGGTTGGGGGTTCGATTCCCTCCTGGCCTGCCATTTTTTTTGAACTGAAATATAGCGCGATATGGCAGACAGAATAAAACTTTCATTTGCCCTCTTTCTAGCGGCCGGGGCCATCGGCGCGTTTTACTACCTTAGCGATCAGTCGCTATTGGCGCGCGTCCTTGGACTTCTTGTCATATTAGGAATGGCTATCGCACTCGCGCTTCAGTCAACCCAGGGCCAGGCGGCTTGGGTTTTCATGAAAGAATCGCGAACCGAAGTTCGTCGCGTCGTTTGGCCAACCCGAAAGGATGCAGCTCAAACCACGCTCATGATTCTTGCGACCGTCATAGTTTTCGGATTGATGCTTTGGGGGCTAGATTCTCTCCTCCTCGTAGTTGTGCGCATGTTGACCGGTCAAGGGAGCTAAAACGCATATGGCTTTGCGGTGGTACGTAGTACATGCATATTCCGGCTTCGAACATCAAGTGAAGCGGTCATTAGAAGAGCGCGTACGCAATCCTGATGTGGCAGCAAAGTTTGGCCAAGTCTTGGTACCTACCGAGGAAGTGGTCGAAATGCGTGAAGGCCAAAAAAGGAAAACAGACCGAAAATTCTTTCCAGGTTACGTTCTTGTGCAAATGGAGATGGACGAGTCCACGTGGCATCTCGTCAGGAGTGTGCCCCGGGTGATGGGCTTCATCGGCGGAACCAGCGACAAGCCGGCCCCGATTAGCGACAAAGAAGCAGACGCCATCCTTCAGCGCGTGCAAGACGGTACCAATAAACCGCGCCCGAAAGTCTTGTTCGAGCCGGGCGAGGTTGTTCGCATCATCGATGGGCCGTTTAATGACTTTAACGGTGTCGTTGAAGAAGTTGATTACGAAAAGAGTCGCCTCAGAGTTTCAGTCCTGATCTTTGGGCGTTCTACGCCTGTCGAGCTCGAATTTGGGCAGATCGAAAAGGGCTAAAAGTTTCATTTACCGGGGAGCCGAATAGGCGTTAGTGGCGTCACTTGTTGAGCCACGGTACCCACACTAGGAGTAGAAAATGGCCAAGAAGATTGAAGCATATATCCGCTTGCAGGTTAAAGCCTGCCAAGCCAATCCAAGTCCACCTGTTGGTCCAGCCTTAGGACAGCGCGGCGTGAACATTATGGAGTTCTGCAAGGCGTTTAACGCGTCAACGCAGGGCATGGAGCCTGGCTTGCCAGTCCCAGTCGTCATCACGGTTTATAGTGATCGCAGCTTCACCTTCATCACCAAAACGCCACCTGCGTCGGTTTTGCTTAGAAAGACCTTGGGTTTGCCTGGTGGAAGCAAAGCACCTGGCCGTGAGCGAATTGGTACGGTGACCCGTGCGCAGCTTGAAGTCGTCGCAAAAATGAAAATGCCTGACTTAACGGCAGCCGATATGGACGCCGCCGTGCGCACTATCGCTGGTAGCGCCCGAAGTATGGGCCTTTTGGTTGAGGGAGTATAAACATGACAACCGTAACCAAACGCTCCAAAGCGGCTTTGGCCAAAATTAAAATCGGCAAGATCTATTCGGTGGAAGAGGCAATTTCCACTTTGCAAGAAATCCAGCGCGCTAAATTTGTTGAGTCTGTCGACGTTGCCGTCAACTTAGGTGTAGATCCACGTAAATCGGACCAAGTCGTCCGTGGCTCTACCGTCTTGCCTAACGGTACCGGCAAAGTTGTCCGTGTTGCTGTATTTGCCCAAGGCGCGAACGCGGAAGCGGCACGCCAAGCAGGCGCTAACATCGTCGGAATGGAAGACTTGGCCGAGAAGATCAAAGCCGGTCAAATGGACTTTGACGTCGTCATCGCTTCGCCTGACGCCATGCGTGTTGTTGGCCAATTAGGTCAGATCTTAGGCCCGCGCGGATTAATGCCTAATCCGAAAGTTGGAACGGTAACGCCTGATGTCGCTGGCGCGGTTCGAAATGCCATGGCAGGTCAGGTGCGCTATCGCACCGACAAAGCCGGTATTATTCACTGCACGTTAGGAAAGGTAACATTTACCCCGGGCGCGATTCGCGAAAATCTCCAGGTTTTGCTTTCTGACCTGAACAAGGCGAAGCCAAGCACGGCCAAGGGCATCTACGTTAAGCGCATTACGCTGTCCACGACGATGGGTCCTGGTCTGCAAGTGGACGTCTCGTCCATCGGCTAATGATTTTTTGAACTTTGGACTTGTCGGGGCACGCGCCTGACAAGTCGTCAAAGACCGCAGGCGAGGTGGACCAAAGTTGGGTGTCACCCCTTAATCGCTCAAGCCTGCGCAGACGGTGTGACCAAAAACAGATTTCTGATTTAGGATCGCCGTTTAAAAGGGTGCCGGGTTTCAACCCGGCAGATGGTAGTTAAACAAGCATAGGTTAGGAGGTTGTCGCGTGGGTTTAAGCCTAGAAGACAAAAAGGCGATTGTCGCCGAAGTCGCTAGCGTTGCCGCCAGCGCACACTCCGCTATTGCTGCTGAGTACCGTGGTTTATCGGTTGCTAGTTTGACCAAATTGCGAGCTGAGGCCCGAAAAAACGGCGTCTACATTCGCGTGGTCAAAAACACATTGGCACGCAGAGCAGTTCAGGGTACCTCTTTCGAGTGTATGCAGGACGGTTTTGTTGGTCCGATGGTGTTAGCCTTTTCGCTACAAGATCCAGGCGCCGCAGCGCGCGTTATCCAAAGTTTCTCGAAAGATAACGACAAGCTTGTTGTCAAGCTCGTCGCTTTGGGTGGCAAGTTGCTTACGCCAGCAGATCTGAAAGCTGTAGCGAATCTACCAACCCGCGATCAAGCAATCAGTCAGCTTATGGCGGTTTTCAAAGCGCCGGTGCAAAAGCTCGTCGCCACTATGGCGGGAGTCCCAAGCAAATTGGTACGCACGATTGTTGCGATCAAAGAGCAGAAAGACGCAGCGTAACAAATTGGACCAGGGTTGTCGCAGTTTCTGCGGTCCCCACTAACGTTATAGGCATAGGAGATTTCGAATGGCAATTTCTAAAGAAGACATCCTCGACGCAATTGGCAACATGACCGTTTTGGACGTCGTTGACCTTATCTCTGCGATGGAAGCCAAGTTTGGCGTGACAGCGGCAACAGCCGTAGCCGCTGCTGCACCTGCAGCTGCAGCCGCCGTTGTTGAAGAGAAGACCGAATTCACGGTCGTTATGACCAGCTTCGGCGTCAATAAAGTCGGTGTGATCAAGGTCATTCGTACCTTGACCGGCCTCGGCTTGAAAGAAGCTAAGGACCTAGTTGAAGGCGTGCCTTCAACTGTTAAGGAAGGCGTATCGAAGGCTGAAGCGGCTGACATCAAGAAGCAGCTTGAAGAAGCTGGCGCAGCGGTTGAGGTCAAGTAAGGCGAGCATTGGCTATCAAGTGGCACTATAGCTAGCTCTGTCGAGCAGAAGGGGCTGGTGGCCTAGAGCCACCGGCCTTTCCTTGCTTGTGGGGCGGCACATGAACAACGCGTATTACTCCCACGTGCTAACACGTGGTGAGTCTGTGGCGGGATAGGAACCTTAATTTTCGTGGCGGCGAGGAAGTCTGATGGCGTACTCATTTACTGAGAAGAAACGAATTCGAAAGGATTTCGGCAAGATTCAGGACGTCCTAAAAGTCCCGTATCTGCTCTCTATTCAGCTTGACTCTTTCAAGGCGTTTTTACAGGATAACGCGCTCCCTCACGAGCGAATATCCGTCGGTCTTGAAGGCGCATTCCGTTCTGTATTTCCGATTATGAGCTATACCGGGAATGCCGCACTTGAATTCGTAAGTTATCGTCTAGGAAATCCCGTTTTTGACGTGAAAGAATGTCAAATGCGCGGAATGACCTATGCTGCACCTTTGCGTGTCAAACTCCGACTCGTCATCTATGACAAGGAAGCAGGTCCAGACGTTAAGTCCGTAAAAGACATAAAAGAACAGGAAGTGTACATGGGCGAAATGCCGCTCATGACGCGGAACGGGACATTCGTTATCAATGGCACGGAACGCGTAATTGTTTCCCAGTTACATCGCTCGCCGGGCGTGTTTTTCGACCATGATCGGGGTAAAACCCATTCGTCTGGAAAGCTGCTCTACTCCGCGAGAATTATTCCTTATCGTGGTTCTTGGTTGGATTTCGAATTCGACGC
>JANOTC010000003.1:0-8778 GCA_031416175.1 Gammaproteobacteria bacterium | reverse complement strand
CATCATCGCAAGAACCGAGGCATTGAACCTCTTATGCAGCCCGAACTAGCCTTACCGATTTCCACTCACGACGCCTGGACGGCCAGTGAGCGCGGCGTCATCCAAAAAGCACTTGCGAAGATACAAGCGCAGCGTTCGGATGAGCTTTTGCTTCAAGCTTCAGAAATTTCTACGCTCCTGGAAAAGCTAGGCGTTGATCACGAAACGCTGTGCGCCGCCGTTCTCTATGTTGCATTCAAAACTGCGCCCATGGCGCATGAAATGATCGGTGCCGAATTTGGTCCGCGTATCGAGAATTTGTATCGTGAAACGCACTCGTTATTGGAAAAAGAAGGTGAGTGGTTAACACAACAAGATAGTCTTCCCGAAAAGGCCCGCCAAAAGGGCGATGCCTTACATATGATGTTATTGTCAATGATGGGTGATTTGCGGGTCGTATTGATTCTGCTTGCCCATCAAGTCGTCGTGATGAGACACCTCAAGGATGAAACACCTGCGCGCCAAAAACTGGTGGCGCAAGAAACGCTAACCGTGTTCGCTCCCTTGGCCAATCGTCTGGGTCTTGGCCAAATAAAGTGGGAACTTGAAGACCTCTCCTTCCGCGCGCTCGATACCGAACACTACAAAGAAATTGCAAAGGCGTTAGAAGAGCGACGTGTTAGCCGCGAACAATTCATAAACGATGTTGTGTTGCACTTAAATACGGCGTTAGCGGAGGGTGGAATTAGTGCGGAAGTAACGGGTCGGCCGAAGCATATTTATAGCATTTGGCGAAAAATGCAGAAAAAGCGCCTCGCCTTTAACGAGTTATATGACGTGCGTGCAGTCCGCATATTGGTTTCTGACGTCACGGCTTGCTATGCGGCATTAAGTGTCGCGCATAGTTTGTGGCCATTCATTCCCGGCGAATACGACGATTATATTGCGGCGCCGAAAGACAATAACTATCGGTCGCTGCACACCGCTGTGGTCGGTCCAGACAATCGCACGATTGAGATACAAATTCGTACGCCGGAAATGCACGACTTTGCCGAACTTGGCGTCGCCGCGCATTGGCGCTACAAAGAAGGGGGCAAACGTGACGAGGCCTTAGATCGCCGCATAGAATCACTTCGCTCGGCCTTGAGTCAAAATGCCTTGGAAGGAGTAGAACAAAAAGGCGCGCCTAGTGAACAGGCTGGCGGCAACATTTATGTTCTAACACCTAAGGGCAATGTGGTCGAGCTGCCAGCCGGTGCCACTCCGCTCGATTTTGCCTATCATGTACATACTGAGTTAGGGCACCGTTGCCGAGGTGCAAAGGTGAATGGCCATATTGTTCCGCTTACGTCGCGCCTGGCAAGCGGGCAACAAGTCGACATCATTACCGTTAAATCAGGTGCACCAAGTCGGGATTGGTTAATTGCAGAATTAGGCTATCTAAACACTGCACGTGCCCGCGCTAAAGTTAAGAGCTGGTTTAAAAGTCAGTATCGTGATGAATATATTAGTGCCGGTCGTGCAGCATTGGCGCGTGAACTTGCGCGCTATGACGCCACGGACGCCAATTTCGAGGCGATAGCAAAACAATATGGCCTGCCCAGCATAGATGACTTACTTGCCGCCGTAGGGCGTGGTGAATTGGGTGCTGTGCAGATTGCGCAAGCCGTGCAAGACATGCTTCATCCGCCCCCTGTCGTTGAACCGATTAACGAATTCAAAGCGCCCAGCAAGGTAACAGGTCGCGGTTCTGTTACGGTGGGCGGCGTTGATGATTTGCTGACCAGTATTGCACGTTGTTGCAAGCCGATGCCGGGCGATGACGTGGTGGGATACATTACGCGCGGTCGCGGCGTCACCATTCATCGTCGCAATTGTATCAATATTCAACGCGGCTCAGAGCAAGATCGTGCCCGGCAAATCGAGGTCAATTGGGGTACCCGACACGAGTCGTTGTACGAGGTTGACATAGAAATTCTTGCGCTAGATCGGACGGGTTTGTTGCGAGATATCAGTTCCGTGTTGTCTGGTGAAAACGTCAATGTACTCGGTGCGAATACGCATTCAGATAAGCGTACGCAAGAAGCGCGCATGCGGCTCACTTTGGAGATCGGTTCCAGCGAGCGACTAAGCAAAGCGCTCGCGAAAGTGTTGCAAGTGCGTGGAGTAATGCATGCACGGCGATTAACGTGATCATTCGCATACAGCTTAATATTTAATTTTTCAAGATTCGAAGATAAGTATGTCACATATTCAAATACTGTTAGATATCATGGCCCGCTTACGTTCCGCCGATGAGGGATGCCCGTGGGATCGCGAACAAAATTTCCGTACTATCGCGCCCTACACCATCGAAGAAGCGTATGAAGTTGCCGATGCCATTGAAAGGAACGATATGGCTGAGCTTCGCAGTGAGCTTGGTGATTTGTTGTTTCAAGTTGTCTTCCATGCGCAAATGGCCAAGGAGGCGGGTGAGTTCGATTTTGGCGACGTCGTAGCTGCCATCAGCGAAAAAATGATTCGACGTCATCCGCACGTGTTTGGTGATGCAAAAATTGAGAATGCGGCTGAGCAAACGCAACGATGGGAAGATATAAAGGCACAGGAACGGGTTAAAAAAGACGAGTCTGCCAGTGCGCTTCAAGGTGTGAGTGTGGGCTTGCCTGCGCTAACCCGTGCAAGGAAGCTACAAGGACGCGCCGCGCGTGTAGGCTTTGATTGGCCGAATGTGGAACAAGTGCTAGACAAACTCGACGAAGAATTGGGTGAAGTGCGTGAAGCATTGGCGCTGAATGACGCCGACGCAATCGAGGATGAGTTAGGCGATCTGTTGTTTGTATGCGTTAACGTCGCGCGTCACGTCAGCGTGGACCCGGAGGCGGCGTTAAGGCGAGCAAACAAAAAATTTGAACGTCGCTTTCGGTATATGGAAATGCTGGCGACTACACGCGGATTCGAATTCGCAAAGGCGAGCTTAGAAGCGCAAGAAGCACTTTGGCAAGAAGCGAAAATGGCGGAACGTCGTGTCAATACGGACGAAGTGGTATGACAATTTTAATATGGCATAACCCGCAAGCGCTCGAAGTCTCGCCCTCGCCAGTACGCTGCTCATGACACAATCGTTGAATGACCTTCGCTCCAGCATCGGCAAATGCATGATTGCTGATCGCCACGTGCTCCGTCGAAAACTAACAGATGTAGAGCGAAATAGTGCTAAAAATTCTGCGTCGGATGGGCGCATCGCCGCGCTTGCTAATGATGTTCAGGTTTCGTTAGACCGTGCGGCAGAACGTCTTGCCCGCTTGCCTAAGCCAGAGTTTCCGGAAGAATTACCCGTTGTTGGTCGCCGTGAAGAAATTGCGGCGGCGATAAAGGCGAATCAAGTTGTCATTATTTGCGGCGAAACGGGGTCAGGAAAAACAACCCAGCTTCCCAAGATTTGCCTTGAATTAGGACGCGGCGCCTATGGCCTTATTGGTCATACTCAACCGCGACGGATCGCGGCGCGTAGCGTCGCCACGCGAATCGCTGAAGAATTGAAAAGTGAGCTAGGTGGCGTTGTCGGCTACAAGGTACGCTTTACAGATCGGGTGAGCGCAAACACGAATGTAAAGTTGATGACCGACGGCATTTTGCTGGCAGAAATGCAAAATGACCATTGGCTCAATCATTATGACACGCTGATTATTGACGAAGCCCATGAGCGCAGTCTCAATATTGATTTCATTCTAGGCTACTTAAAAACGGTCCTGCCGCGACGACCTGACCTCAAGCTAATTGTTACGTCGGCCACCATCGACCCGCAGCGGTTTTCCAAACATTTTTCTAACGCGCCCATCATTGAAGTATCTGGCCGAACATTTCCTGTAGAAGTGCGTTATCGGCCATTGCTCGTCGACGACGATGACGACCGTGATCGCGATATGCCGCAGGCCATTATTGAGGCCGTAGACGAATTGGCGCGATTAGGCCCCGGCGATGTTTTAGTATTTTTGCCCGGTGAGCGTGATATTCGCGAAGTGGCAGAGCGACTACGTAAACATCATCCCCCGCACACCGAGATTTTGCCTTTGTTTTCGCGCCTCACCACGCAAGAACAAGATCGCGTGTTTAAATCGCATGTTGGACGGCGAATCGTGTTAGCGACTAATGTGGCGGAAACTTCGCTGACTGTGCCGGGTATTCGTTATGTGATCGACACTGGATTAGCGCGGATTAGTCGTTATAGCGCGCGCACTAAAGTCCAACGATTGCCGATTGAGCCGGTTTCGCAAGCCTCGGCCAATCAGCGCTCAGGACGCTGCGGACGTGTGAGCGCGGGTGTGTGTATTCGCCTGTACAGCGAACAAGATTATTTAGGGCGCCCGCTCTTTACCGACCCGGAAATTCAAAGAACGAATTTGGCGTCTGTCATCCTGCAAATGATGGCGCTGAAATTGGGTGACATTGACGACTTTCCCTTCGTCGATCCCCCAGATAGTCGCTTCATAGTCGATGGCTATAAACTGCTACAAGAGCTGGGTGCCATTGACGCTAACCGTGTACTAACACAACAGGGACGCACGCTCGCCAAGTTACCTATCGACCCACGCCTGGCACGGATGACGTCAGCGGCTGCCGCCGAAGGCAGCTTGGTCGAAGTGTTAGTGATTGTTTCTGCGTTGAGCGTCCAAGATCCGCGCGAGCGACCCTTCGACGCACAGCAGGCGGCAGACGAAAAACACGCCCGCTTTCACGATCCACAGTCTGATTTTATGGCCTTGCTAAAGCTTTGGGACTATTTGCAGGAGCAAGAAAAGCATTTATCCAATTCCAAGTTTCGCGCGCTGTGCAAAGCGGATTTCATTTCCTATGTGCGTCTACGCGAGTGGCGCGATATTTATGCCCAATTAAAAGAACAAATTGGTCAGTTAGAATTGAAATTCAACATGGAACCCGCCACATTCGAGCAGATTCACCGTGCGCTTTTAACCGGCCTCTTAGGCAATATTGTATTCAAGCAAGAGGGCACCGAATACCAAGGAAGTCGCGGCAGTAAAGTGTATCTTTTTCCGGGTTCTGCCTTGTTCAAAAAGCCGCCGAAATGGGCAATGGCCGCTGAATTGGTCGAGACATCGCGCTTATACGCACGTATGGTTGCGCGCATTGAACCTGAGTGGTTAGAAGTGCTTGCCGCGCATCTGCTCAAGCGAAGCTACTCCGAGCCGCATTGGGAAAAACGTGTTGGACAAGTCGCTGCATTTGAACAAGTTTCATTGTATGGGCTGATTATCATCCCCAAGCGCAAAGTAAATTACGGTCCCATTGATCCTGTTCTCTCGCGCGAATTGTTTATTCGTCATGCCCTGGTTGAAGGCGACTTCTCTACTAACGCACCGTTTTTCCAACATAACAGAGATTTGGTGGCACAAATCGAGGATCTGGAAGCCAAGTCGCGGCGACAAGATATTTTGGTTGATGAACAAAGCATGTTCGAGTTTTACGACCAACGCGTACCGGCCAACATTTATTCAGGACAGTCTTTCGAGCAATGGCGAAAACAGCTTAGCAGCGAAGAAACGAACGCACTTCTTGTGACGCGCGAACATTTGATGCGCCACGGCGCGGAAAATATTACCCATAAAGAATTTCCCCCTACGATTACGTGCAGCGGCGTGAGTATCCCCGTCCAGTACCGATTCGAGCCTGGCCACGAGGAGGATGGAGTCACGTCCATCGTGCCCTTGCTCGCGTTAAGTCACGTCAAGGCGGAACGCTTCGAATGGTTGGTGCCTGGATTGCTAGAAGCAAAAGTCACCGAGCTTATTCGCTCATTGCCTAAGGCCTTGCGCCGAAACTTTGTGCCCGTGCCTGACTACGCGCGCGCATGCATGGAAAATCTCGTGCCTGACGACAGTTCATTGTTAGTGGCGTTGGGCGCGCAATTGCGAAAAATGGCTGGAATTGACATACCGCTTGAGGCCTGGAGACCACAAGAGTTGCCGCCACATTTGCGCATGAATTTCCAAATTGTCGACGAACATGGAAAAATTCTCGCCATTGGGCGGGATCTATCGGCACTCCGAGCGAAGCTGCAAGGTCAAGCGCGCGAAGTTTTCGCTGATTTGCCTTCGCACGCGTTCGACAAAAAAGGAATGACGCGCTGGGATTTTGGTTCGCTACCGACCAGCCTGGAAGTCAAGAGCAAGGGCTTGGTCGTCAGCGGATTTCCAGCGATTACCGATACGGGCGATGCAGTTGCGTTGACGCTACTTGATACTGCAGAAAAAGCCGCGCAAGCGACACACGATGGTGTTCGGCGTTTATTCGTGCTGGCGTTGCCGCAGCAAATTAAATATATGCAGAAAAATCTGCCGCACATTAATCGCCTGTGTTTACTGTTCCAAAGTATCGGAAGTTGCGAGGTGTTACGACAAGATATTGTCGATGCCGTATTGGAGCGAGCGTTTTTTGCCGATCCTACGCTCATACGTGATCCGGCGACTTTTGAGAAGCGGCTGGCCGACGGCAAAGGAAATTTGGTGGCTCTAACGAGCGTAATTTGTGAAGATTTGTTGGCAGTACTGACGGAGTACCAGGTGTTACAAAAGCGTTTGAAAATGCCGTCGACGCCCGCATGGATTCCCGCCATGACGGATATCAAAGAACAAGTCGATGCGTTAATTTACCCCGGCTTCGTCTTGAACACGCCGGCGTTGTGGCTGAGTCATCTAACGCGCTACCTAAAAGCAATCCAAAAGCGGTTGGATAAATTGGGCAATGCGCTAGCGAAAGACAAGGAACATATGTTAGACGTAAATTCTGTGCAACGCTTACTCAGCGAGCGCTCAAAGAAGAAGCCAGCCGCTGCCGCGCCAGATCCCGAATTAATCCGCTTTCGTTGGTTAACCGAGGAATTGCGTGTGTCACTTTGGGCGCAAGACTTAAAAACGGTTGAAAGCGTTTCTGTTAAACGTTTGTTAGAGCAACTAAAAAAATGAAAAAACTCGTTTCGGTGTGGGTTCTCATGCTGGTGTGTACCAGCGTTTGGGCCATGCCGGAACGTCCAAGCGCGAAAACACGCGGTGATTACAGTCAATTACGCGTGTTTGGCGCGGAATTAGTCGAGGCGTGGAGCGGTAAAGAAGATATCGAAGGGATTAGCGTCGTTGTTGTCGACGATCAGCAAATTGTTTGGTCCGGTGGCTTCGGATTCGCCGACGTCGAACGCTCTGTTCCCGCGACAACGCAAACCGTGTATGGCGCCGGATCTGTGTCGACATTGTTCACTGCCGTCGCGATCATGCAATTGGTCGAGGAGGGCAAGGTAGAGCTAGATGCGCCACTTACGCGTTATCTTCCAGAATTCAAAATTCGCAGCGTCTATCCCGCGACGGCAAACCTGACTATTCGTCAATTGTTAACCCATCATGCAGGATTGCCTTCAAATCTATTCAACGGAATGTGGAGCAAAAAGCCTGACTCGCTCGACACGTTAATGCAAAAATTGGCCGATGAAACGGCGGCCTATGCTCCAGATTACGTCATGTCGATGTCGTATGTGGGATATAGCATGTTAGGAAAAGTCATTGAGAAAGTGACAGGTACACCTTTTAATAAGTATATGGACGAGCGTGTTTTAGGACCGCTCGGAATGAAGCAATCGTCTTTTACGCCTGAAAAGCTGCCTATGGCCAAAGCTTACAAAAAAGGCAAAGCGAAGGAGACACTGTGGGCGCGGGACGTGCCTGCACTCGGTCTCAACACGAATGTGAGCGACCTGTCGCGTTTTCTCCAGGCTGTATTCAAAAATGGAAACTTCGGTGGCAAAGCCGTGTGGTCGGAGACATCCGCGCGCGAATTATTAAGAGAACAAAATAGTCACATCGCGTTAGATATGGATCGCAGCGTCGCATTCGGATGGCAACTCGATAGTGGCGACCTTGTCGGCGCCGGGGTCGTTGCGTCGCGTGCGGGTGGAACCGTAACGCATCGTAGCCGAGTGATGGTACTGCCGCAGCATAAGCTTGGCATCGTCATCCTGTCCAATGAATCGAATAGTTTTCGTGCAGAGGAAAGTATCGCGCACGAGTTACTGGCTTTGGCATTGGAAATTAAAACGGGAATTGCGCAACCCCTTTCGGCAGAAAAGCGACGGCCTCCATTGCCAGCACAGACAGCGTCATTTGTGTCCGAATACGCGACGAACATGGGATTAATATCCGTTAGGGCGGATGGAAAAAACTATCGAACGAATGTGATGGGTTGGGAACTTAAGCTGACGCCCCGAGCAGATGATCCGTGGTATCGCGTTGAATACAGTTTTCTTGGGCTAATCCCGTTCAAATTGGATTGGGTCACGGATGTTGGCGTTGCGCCAATTCAAATCAACGGCCGTCCAGCGGTAACCGTGTTGTACAAGAATCACCGTTACTTACTGGGTGTTGAATATGCGGTTCGCGAGCCGGAAAAGGCGTGGTTAGCCAGACTAGGGCGCTATGAACCTTTGGCGCGGGATGAATTAACGGATCAGATGGAAATTACGACTGGCGAATTAAAGTTAGAGAACGGTCGACTGGTTTTCGCCTACCGCGTACCTTGGCGGTTGCCGCTGACTTTAAACGTGCCGATTCAACCGATAGACGCCGATTTGGCCCTCATTCCAGGGCTTGGTGCAGGATTAAACGAAGTCGTGAGAGTGGTGCGGGTGGGCGGACAAGAGCGACTGCGTTATTCAGGTTATGAGTTAGTGCGGATTAAGGAAGAAGAGTCGGGTGGGTTTTTCGATTAGACTCCGGGACATTGTTAGCTGGACCCATT
>JANOTC010000002.1:0-5557 GCA_031416175.1 Gammaproteobacteria bacterium | reverse complement strand
TCTTGTCTGGCGTGTTGGGTACGCGATTATTGAAACAATGGCGTGAACCTGCCGCAAAAAAATAATACCCCGCCCGTTGCTCGCGTGCCCCGAACGTGGCGCGCCCGTTCCGGGCGATGGCTGTTTGATATTGGTCTTGTCGTTGCCGTTTATGCGGCAGTTCAACTCTATCAAACACGCGACGCGACCAGCGGTGTTGCTCCGCCGGTCGTGGGCAAACTATTATCCGGAGAGCTTGCTGTGCTTGGCGCATCGCAAGGCAAGCCGACCTTGGTGCATTTTTGGGCTACGTGGTGCTCCGTGTGTAAGCTTGAACGGAGCAATATTGAAGCAATTGCTCGCGACTATTCGATTGTCACCGTGGCGAGTCAATCCGGGACGTCGGCAGAAGTCGCGCAATATGTGCAGACGCATGCCATTCGCGCTCCCGTTCTTGTAGACGAAGACGGCGCGGTGGCCGCACAATTCGGAGTGAGGGCGTTTCCCACTTCGTTTATTATTGACAGCGCAGGCCAAATTCGTGACGTTGAAGTAGGCTATACCACAGAGTGGGGTTTACGCCTGCGCCTTTGGTGGGCCTCAATATAACTGTTATTGTGCTTCGGTTACGATTAAGCCCGCCGCGCTTGCGCTGATGACTAACTTTCCCTCTAAAAACTGCATGAGCGTATCACCGCCATGTTGACGGCGCCAACCGCGCAAGATCGGCAGATCACGTTCCCCTTGGGCTAAAAGCTCCAGCTCTTTGCGACCACACAAGGCAGACGGCGCGATTTGATCTCTATGTGCGGCGAATTTAACCAAGGCGTTTAGTACGTCGACAGTTGCCTCTTCCCCCACGGTCGGTTTAGAAAACGCGGGCAATGTAGGCCATTCTTCTTTCGGTGTGGCAAGCGCGGCCTGCACCACGTTAATAATTGCTGCGCCCATGGAATCACGCATATTGGGTGGCGCGCCGCGTAAAGTAGCGAGTTCATCCATCGTGCGCGGACGCAATCGAGAAATGTCGATGATGACTTCGTCGGCAATAATATGTTTGCGTGGCCGATCTTTTTGAATGGCCAGTTGTTCACGCCAGCGCACTAAGTGCAAGGCGACGGCGAGTTGTACGCCGCGTAAACTATTGACGCCGCCTAACTTGCGCCAAATATGTTCAGCGTTGGACTGATAAGTAGCGGGGTCGCTCAGCTCGGCAAAATCCGTATCCGGCCAATGGCTGCGGCCGAGTTGCGTGAGTTGTTGTACTTGCGCATGGTAAACCTGCACTAAATAACGCACGTCATCGGCGGCGTATTCCACTTGCGCTTTTTCGAGCGGGCGTCGGAACCAGTCCGTGCGCGACTGCGACTTGTCCAATTGCACGCCAAGTAGCGTGTGTACCAAATTGGCGTAACCAATTTGGTCGCCCGAACCGAGCAAGGTGGCTGCAATTTGTGTGTCGAATATCGGTGAGGGCGGTCGCTCGAACAGCAAGCTGAAAATTTCCATGTCTTGCCGCGCCGCATGAAATACTTTCACGATATTTGGGTCGAGTAGAATTTTTGCCAGCGGGGTCAGATCCTTCACTGCCAAGGGGTCAATGCAGGCAAGCGCGGTATCTGTCGCCACCTGAATGAGGCAGAGTTGCGGATAGTACGTTTTTTCGCGAATGAATTCAGTGTCGATAGCGACAAAGGGGCTTTGGCCTAACTCAACGCACAAGGTAGAAAGCGCCTCTTGCGAGGTGATGATCGGGATGTTCATTATTTAATTCGCAAACGCGGCCTCGCAGTAAAACTGCAGAGAGTTTACCGCAAAGGCCGCGCCAAAGTTTCGATTTATACCTAGCGCGAGAAATAGTGTGAATTATTCCGCTTTGGGTTTATCGCTAAGCAACATGGCGTCCACTTCTGCTTCGGCGGCGAACCAGTCGGCAGTGTCATCGCCACCGCAGAAGCCGCGACGCTCGGCGCGGTAATAGGCCGCTTCGGCAATCCACGCCATGCGTTGTTCAGGTGTTACTGCCGTGCTACCTTCCACTTGTTCGGCAGATTTACTTTTGGTTGGACGCTTGCGTGCCGGACTTGCGGCTTCGGCTTGCTCCCCAGTCGGTGTCGCGGCGCTTTTGGAGGCGGCGCTGCTGCTCTTAGATTTTTTAGTCTGAGTCGTGATGTTGGCCATAGAGGCGCTCCTTGTCAGTGTTGGGCGAATAGTAGATCATTGTGTTTAGCTTGATCTGTGTGGCTGAGAATTGACTTTGCAATTCGACATGACGCTAGCAGCGGGCCTCGCGAAAATCCCGGATAATGAATAAGCCTAGCACATTGATGTGAATTTTTCCCGTCAGCATCTGCATTTTTAAATTCCCAGGAATGCGGGTGATTAACTCCGAACTATCCCGTTGCCTGTTCCGGCAGTTTGAATTTGGCAACCAGCGCGCGGAGGTCGGCAGCTGTTTTGGCGATGTTGCTGGCGGTACCGTCGACCGATTGAATAGCTTTGTTATTTTCGCCGAAAAGGAGCGATAAACGTTCCATATTGTCGGCGGTTTCGTCGGTGGCCGCCGCCTGTTGGCGTGTTCCATCGACGATGCTGTGCGCGAGGTCATTAACTACGCCAGCGGCGTTGAGAACTTGTGTGAAAGAGTCGCTCGTGTTCGTTGCGCAACTGGCGCCATCTAACACTTCTTGTCTCACGCGGTCCATCGTGCTCACGGCGTCGGCGGCCATTTGTTTTACCGAATTAATCATATTGGCAATGTCTGCGGTGCTGGTGGCCGTGCGTTTTGAAAGCACGCGCACTTCATCTGCGACCACAGCAAAACCACGACCATGTTCACCGGCGCGGGCCGCTTCAATTGTCGCGTTGAGCGCCAATAAATTAGTTTGATCCGCAATGCCGTTAATGGCGCGCGTCACATGCGTGATTTTTTCGATGGCGTTGCTCAACGAGGTAATCGCATTGCTGGATGCGTTAACGGTATTGACGATATTCTGCGATTTTAGGAGGCTCGCTTCCATCGCCGTGGCGTTGTCTCGAACAATCGAGCTTGTACCGTTCGCGGCGTCTAACACGCCTTCCGCGCCTTTTGCGATGGTTGAAACGGAAACGCTCATTTCTTCTATGGCAGCGGAAATGGCCATCATGCGTTCAGTTTGAGTTTCGGATCGCTTTAGCACTTCAACTGTTTCCACGGACAGCGCATGCGCGCCATCCGCCACGGTATCGGAAGTGTGTTTTGCCGCACGAATAATTTCTGCCAAGTTGTGATTCATTTGGCTTAGCGACCGCAGCAAGGCGCTTGTTTCATCGGAGCCAACCACCACGATTCGGCTGGAAAGGTCGCCTGATGAAATAATTCTGGCGATATCGGCCGCGCGCTTGAGCGGTTTGGTAATGCTAGACGTAATGAGTACGGCGACGCCTATGCCCACGAGCATGGCTAGAATTCCCATGGCGATCATCATGACGCGCGCGCCGGAATAGGCTTCCATGGCCTGTTCGGCCGACGCTTTCGCAGCGGCGTCAAATTGTGTAATCAGTTTGTCCATCAAAGCCACTTGGTGCAGTTGTTCTGGACGTACTTTTTCACGCACGGCTTCGGCCGCTTCGGCGTGTTTGTCTTCGAGTGAAAGGTCTAGGGCAATGCTCGATGCTTCTTTGGCGCGTTCTTCTGTCTTTTGCATTTCTAACAAGAGCTTTTTGGTTTCGTCGTCAGTCATTAACTCGGCAAGTTTATCGGCGGCCGTCTTGTATTCGGCGCGGGCCAGTTTCATTAATTTCAGTTCTTTTTTCTTAAAAGAAAGGTCTTCTTGCATAACGATGTCGCGTTGAGCGATCGCTTGAAATCTGATGGCGTCGCGCATTTTGCCGACGAGTTGAATTTTTGCAAACTCCGAATTTACAGCATGATCTAAGTTGGATTGCAGCAAGGCCATTCGACTTAGACCAATACTTGTTATCGCAGCGAGTAGAATCAGCAGCAACGCAAAACCTGCCGCGAGGCGGGTACCCACTTTGAATTGTGCGAGTAGCATCTAAAACTCCTAGCCGTTTTTCGTCTTATTACGTTAGGCAACCGCAACGGCCATGCACCGTTGCGGCAAGGCAGGTTGATCGAAAAATTATTCTACGGATATGTTTGCGTGAATGACCCCAATGGCCTTGCCACCGTCCATCACGGGCGCGGAGACCTGCACGCTTTTCGCTTGCGTCGTCGGGTCGGGCTTTATTTCACCTGTTGCCCAGGGTGCCCCTTTCATCGCATTAATAAATGGCGGGCGCGTGGCAACATTGTATAAAAGTGGTTTGGTGGCGCTGGAGGCGACCAAATTCCCTTTTTGGTCACGAACGTAAAGTTTACCAATCGTCTTGTCTTGCTCCCATTCAACGACGAGCTTTCCGACTGCACTTGTTTGGAAGCCCATGACTTGCGGATCTTTGTCCGTCAACTCGTCCCATTTTGAATTGGTCATCCCTGCAAGTACGCCGTCCGATCCATTGGACGCTTTGGTTGCGCTAACGACGGCCGGATTGGCCGCCCAGTCAACCAGCTTTTTCTTCATCACCTCCACTTTTGCGGCCACATCAGGGGGGAGTTCGGCCCAAGCCGATGACGCAAATGCAGAGGCAAACATCGCCAAAACTGCTACGACTTTCACTTTCATACTCTCATCCTTTCATTGGTTTACGATACTTGACACAGTCAAAAACAAATACGTTGTGCGACCCGACTCTATTTTCTCGCGTTTTGCATAAGCTATTTTCGACCGATTTTTATTTTAGTTTAGTAGGGGCGGGAAATGTAACGAGAAAATATCTTTAATTTAACGGGATCATTCCGGTAATAATCTTATATTATTTTAAGTGTTTTAGTTATGGCGTGGACTGGGAACGGAAAAGGCATAGTATAAAAAATGCTATTGTGAATCGGAATTTTAATTTGGCTGGCGATTTTTATCGCCCAAAACGAATGAGATCACCTGCAATTAAGTTCGCGCCTTCAATCTCTAGCTCGCCAATGGAAAACTGGGGCTGAATTTGGGTAACAGAGAGTGTCGCGACGGGGGTTTCTTGAAAACCGAGGACGCGATTATTTCGATCAAGGAGTGCGTTTGATCCAAGTTTATAGGTCATCAGCTCATCACCGATGGCAACCAGCGACGTGGCGCCTGCATTGAAATAGACTTTCTTTCCTTCAATTTTTAGCACGCGAGCAGTAAAGGGCAATTGGCCTAAATCCTTTTCAATCATCTCAACTTGTCGATTGAGAATGCGATCCAAAGCAGCGCCGTAATCGCCGCGCATAAAGTCAGTGTTGGCGAATAAGACGGTGTCGGCCGGGAAATAACTCACGCCTAGGACATTTTCGCTAAAGCGATGACGTGACAATCGCGCGCCGGAAATGCCGTCATGTACAAACATTTCAATTTCGATCTTTCGATTGTTGCGTAGCCAACCTTCCGTCACGCCCATATCGCGGATAACGCCGCTAATGACAATTTGCGCACTGGCTTTGTCCGCCATCAAGGTATAGGCAGCGGGATCGTCGAAGCGCAGGCCGGGGCGAGTGGTGGAG
>JANOTC010000001.1:0-5614 GCA_031416175.1 Gammaproteobacteria bacterium | reverse complement strand
GAACATAAGTGCCCGCCACCAAACCATGCGTGCGCTAGCGGCTTCGATGTCGTCATCGCCCATGCAATGTTTGTGGTGACGTAAATGGTTATATTGCACAGCGTGCATGGAACCGAGCATGACAATGCTCAGGAAAAACATGAACCATTCGTGGCTCTTGCGGGTTAATCCGACCGCATAGTGAAAGGCGTTATGAACTTGGCGCAAACCGCAGAGGAAAAACATGAACGAGGCGCCTAAGGCGAATATCCATTGCTCGTAATACGCGAGCGTTAAAGACCCAACAAGCCAAGGCACTGAAATAAAGAGTTCAGATACGAGATCCTTGCGCGTAAGCGTACACAAGTCTCGCCACTCCACTTGATGCAGTCTCGGGTCCCGCATTATTTCTAGCGCCATTAAGTCAGCCTCCTCGATTAGTGTTGTGTCTCTTCCAAATTTCCAAATATAGTTACGCGCTGAACAATTCATACCATATGCGTTTCAAAATGCAAACGGAAATTTTCTTTTTTTATTCGGTGACAGATTACTGACGAAATTCTGCCTTGTGCACTCTGCGAAGGTGGGATCGTAATCTTTGCATACGTCTCTTTCCATGCAACAATGCCAGGCTTCAAATCGACGATCCATACAACTAGAGATTGAATGGGTATTGATGCCTGGTGTGGATCGAGAAAGAATTTATTAGAGGTTTACGTGATTAAATTTGGCCTTGCGCTGCTCATGACCGTCTCGTTGGTAGCCTGTGACTCAGGCATGAATCCAACCATTAAGAAAATATCGGACAGCAAAGATGCGGGGGAAGTGGTGGCGCTTGCGCGGATGAACGGCTGTTTGAACTGTCACCGTGTCACTGCCTCTGTTATTGGACCGGCCTGGGACTTGGTGTCGGAACGCTACAAGGACTCGCCGGATGCCAGAGAGTACCTAATCAATAAAGTGAAAACCGGCGGCAACGGCAACTGGAATAGCATTACCGGCGGCGCAAAAATGCCCGCGCACGAGCACCGTGTTTCTGATGAACACATAGCCAGAATCGTCGATTTCGTTTTATCGTTAAAGCGACCAGCGCCCGCAGTGGGCACTGCCGCACCAAGTACCATTCCCAGTTCTAGCCCAAATCCAATTCCCGCTCAATGAAGTAGCATCGCCATTTTCGAACGATAAATATTGACCAAGGGTCCTTTGCCGCCGAGTAGGCTAAACACGGCTAAAATACTTTTGCGTCCACCGTCGTCGTGGTACTTGCGGTCCAATTGCATGACGCGCAGGAAATACGTGAGCGCGGCTTCATAATCCCCCTCCAAGGCGGCGTGCGCACCCAGTTGAAAATACGCAGCACAGTCCTTGTCATTCGTCGCAATGCGAGCGTTGAGTTCAGTCACGCTAGGTGAGCCGGCCAAAGCGGTGGCAAATTCAAGACGGGCTTTTAGTTCGTCTACTTCAGCGTCGCCCACGCTCGCCATGCCAAGGTCGTAAATTATTTTTTTCGCGCCGTCAAAGTTACTCAGGACAATGTAAACGCGCGCCAGCGCAAGCGCAATCGGTTTGCGATCCGGCTCTTGTCCATACGCCGTTTCTAACAGTTCACGTGCACGAAGGTGGTTGCCGACCTTCATTTCGCCTAGCGCGTCTTGAAGCAGGAGGTCAGACACTCTTAATATGTGTGTCTCCAATATTTGGCGTAATGCGGCTTCGGGTTGTGCACCCATGAATTCGTCTACAACCTGGCCAAATTTGTAAACACGCACCGTGGGTAAGCTGCGAATGCCGTGTTGTGTTGCCAATTCACGTTCTTGATCAGTCTCAATTTTCGCGAGAAAAAACTTTCCGGCATATTCCTCCGCGAGCTTGCTCAAGATAGGCATAAGCATTTTGCACGGCGCGCACCATGCTGCCCAAAAGTCCACCACCACCGGCGCGTGGTGCGATTTTTCGATCACTTCTGCGTTGAAGGTGTCTTGCGTGACGTCAGTAATAAAGCGGGAAGCGGACATGATTTACCTCTAAAAACTAAATGGCCGTAAATTGTAGCTGGCGGGTGCCCTTGTCGACCAGTTGGCAAAGATGGGCGCCACGTGTAAATAAGAGGACAGCCTGCACCGTATGGTTGGGGTATAAGCGGCGGACCCCATTCACGTATCGCTGCATCTGATCCACGTAGGGCGTGGCTAGCGTTGCCACATTGGCGACGGTTGCCGTTTGATGCGTTTTATAGTCAACGATTAACACGTTGTCCTTATTTATCACTAGGCGGTCAATAACGCCTTGGCGAACCTCATTGGCGGCCTCAAAAAGAATTGGCACTTCGTTGTAGGCGTGCAAAAACTGACTCGGATCAAAAATGCGTTTAGCGGACGGTGCATTGATCGCGGCACGTGCTTCCAAGGCGCATGCGTGTAAAAGTGAGTCTGTTGCCGTCAATTGCAACTCACCCGCGACGATCATTCTTGCGGCTTTTTCCTCCCACGCGGGTTGTTCGCTAAACAACTCGATGAAACGATGAATGGCAATGCCGCGTTGTCGCGCGTGCTCTCCTTGCCATTCGTCGTCCATGGCTACTTGCACCGTCGGTGCCGGGCGCGGGCCTAAGCCTGTTGACAATTGGCTGTCGATTTCCCAAGCGGTTTCTTGGCGACGCGCAGGCGAGGTGACAGCGGTCGGCAAATCACCCGAGTTGAGCGTAAGTCGATCAGTCGGCCATTGGGCCTTGATATAACCGTACCAGCCGAGTTCCTCTTCCTTGGTAGGCGCGCAGCCAGAGATGAAAAGCATTTGTTGCGCACGGGTGACGGCTACATAAAGCAAGTTAGCATCTTCGCCATCTTGGCGCGGTTTCTGCGCAGCCAAGAGTGCCTGAGTTTGTCGATCCCGATCTTTTTTTTTCACAATGATACGAAAATGCGACGGCCGATCTGCGTCGCTTGGCCAATCGACTAAGGCGTCATAGGTACTGTTAGATTTGCTGCCGCGCGTGGTATCCATGAGAAACACCACCGGCGCTTCAAGCCCCTTGGCACCGTGTATTGTCATGAGCCGGACGGCGTCGTTGGCGTCACCTGGATTCACTTCATCGGGCGCCTCGTCGGCATGTTCTAACATTTGGCTCAAGCGCGTTAAAAAGCGGTCGACGGAGGGGTAGCGACCGCTGCCAATTTCCAATGCCAATTCGAGGAAACGGGTTAAATTGGTACGCGCGCGCTGGCGTAAATGGCTCGGGAAGCTGGAATAAAAGCGGGCAATGACATTGCCTTCGTCATAGACTCGATCTAACAGATCGTGAATAGGGATTCGACCGATCCATTGTCGCCATTCTGACAATAATTGATGTGCCCGTTTTAAGTTGACTGGGCAATCAATCGTAGTCGCGATGGTATCTAAGCTCTCCGTCCAAGTGCCATTTTCAGCGGTTTGAGCAAGCAACAATAATTCGTCGTTCGAGATGTCGAATAGTGGTGAGCGCAGTGCGGCGGCGAAATTGAGATTGTCATGCGCCGTGTTAAGTGTTGTTAACAGCGCGACCATATCTTGAATTTCTTGCGTGCCGAGCAAGGTGCCTCGGTTCGCGCCGATGTAAGGGATGCGCGCCTCACGCAAAGCCTGCTCATAATCGGCGGCATGCGTTCGGGCGCGCATAAGCACCATAATGTCGCCATATTGCAAGGGTCGCGCATTCGAGGTCGGCCCGATCAAAATCGGTGTTTGCATCAACTCCGTAATTTTCTCGGCGAGTTGTTGGCCTTCTAATAAGTGCCGTGCATCTGTACGTTCCGCGCGCGGTGTGAGCAAAGGATTACGTAACGGGCTCGTCGCATCGATCTCTTTTACTGGCTTAGCATCGACCAGGGGTAATAATTCGACGTGTCCCCACAATGGCTCGCGATGCGTTTGGTGCGGTTGAAATGCCGCAATTCTTTCTGCTAGCGGACCCTCACCGAAGGTTCTATTCACCAACTCCATGATGGCGCTGGCGGAGCGACGGGAGGTGTCCATCGGAAATTGGCGCGCGTCCAAATTCTGTTCGAGCCATTGCGCTGCTTGCGGAAGCAGGCGTGGATCCGCCCGGCGAAATCCGTAAATGGATTGCTTCACATCGCCCACCAAAAATACGCTACGATTTTCTCGGTCACTGCTCGCCAGTTCGCATAATAACGGTTCTAGTAAGCGCCATTGCGTCGGATTAGTGTCCTGAAACTCGTCGATCAACATGTGGTCAATGCGTTGATCAAGTTTGAATTGCACCCATTGTGCATTTTCGCCTTGGCTCAATAAGAGGTAGGCTTTCCATTCCAAATCGCTAAAATCAAGTACGCGTTGTTCTTGTTTTATGCGTTGATAATGGCTTAATAATTGATGACCCGCGAAGTACCAGGCGCAACCCATTGTATAGGCAGCGTGAGATTTTCGTTGTTCATTGGCTTCTAATAAATGCCCAACGATATGGCTATTAAGTGCTAGAAAGTGTTCGGCGCCTGCCGGGCCAAGTGCTTTTTCCAACGTCTTTGTGTGCTTTCGCGAACGGGGTTCGTCCTCGCTTGTAAAAAACACGTTCCATATGTGTGTGAAGCGTTCCGTGGGCGGCGCATCACTGAGCAATGTCGCACTGATTGCCTCCGCCTGCGTTGCCGTTGTGGCACTTACTTGTTTGCCCAACAGGTCGGCAAACTCCTCCAAGCTGGCCATGAATAAATCTGAAAAAGCGGCAGAGATTGGGTCACAATATAAATCGACCGCAAGATCCTCTAGCAATTTCTCACTGGCGTAGGCAACAGGATCGTCTTGTTCATGAACGAAAGCCCACCAATCACTGCGATGACGCGTAAATGTAGTTAGGGCGGTGCGCGTGCTTTCGGCGCTTCCGGTATGCAAGAAAAGCGTTTCCAAAGCCTGGCCAAGTTCACTTTCTGGCGCGCGGGTGGCCTCGGCGTACAGAGCGTCCCAGGCCATGTCCAAGGTAGCACCCGTGCGATCAAGCAATTCAAAACCGGGCGGTACATCGGCTTCTAGCGGGAAGCGGCGCAGAATTCCCTGGCAAAAGGCGTGAAATGTCGTTGCACGTACACCACTGGGATGACGCAAGAGCACTTCGTAAAGATTTTGCGCCGTGCGGCGAAGTAGGGGGGTAGGTTCCACCCCCAGCGCCGTCAAGGCTAGGTCGAGTGCATCCCCTTCTAATTGGGCCAGCGCAAACAAACGCTCGCCTAAGCGCGTTTGCATTTCCCCGGCGGCTTTGCGGGTGAAGGTAATGGCCAAGATGGCGTCCGGTCGCGCACCTGCCAATAATAAGCGGACGAGGCGGGTGACCAATAAATACGTTTTGCCGACACCCGCCGAGGCCGTGACGACGGCACTGCGTTGCGGCGAGGCGGCATGGAGAGGGTTGCTTTGCATGCGGGTATGATACAGGGAATTGGGCGTGTGACGATGCCAAACTCAATGGGTAAACCTCAAGAAAGGAAGTATAGTGGACCCCGAAAACAAGACAATGGTTTAAGCGATTGCCAAGCAGAATCCGACCGCTCTCCTGAGCAGAATTTTCGGTAAACCGTGAAGCTGTGTGTGACTTTAAGCCCCCATCCCCCACTTACTCGCCATCGTCTCCACCGCATTGAGC